>JBDTMU010000015.1:0-15169 GCA_039934115.1 Chloroflexota bacterium
CTGGCCGCCTATGTCCGCGATCGGCGCATCCCGCTCGAGATGTGCCCGACCTCGAACGTCGACACCGGGGCGGTCGCCCGGCTTGAGGACCACCCGATCGATCTGCTCAAGCGTCTCCGCTTCCGCGTGACGCTGAACACCGACAACCGGCTGATGAGCCAGATCAGCCTGTCGGACGAATTCGCCAGCATGGTCGCCACCTTCGGGTGGGACCTGGCCGATATGGAGTGGGTCACCCTCAACGCCATCAAGAGCGCCTTCCTGCCCTTCGACGGCCGGCTGCGGATCATCAACGAGCAGGTGAAGCCCGGCTACGCGCGCCTGCGGGCGGAGGCATCGGCCGCGGACATGACCGTCGGCTGAGCGAGCCCCACGGTCGGTGTATCCTCACCGCGCCGAATGAGAATCCCCGGCCGACGGAGTTCGACGCGCGTATGACCTATGTGATCGTGGAGCCGTGCATCGGCGTCAAGGACGCCTCGTGCGTGGACGTCTGCCCGGTCGACTGCATCCACACCTCCGACGATGCGCCGCTCTACTACATCGATCCCGACGAGTGCATCGACTGCGGTGCATGCGAACCCGAATGCCCGGTGACCGCGATCTTCGCCGAGGACGCCGTGCCCGAGCAGTGGACCAACTTCACCCAGATCAACGCTGACTTCTTCAAGAAGTAGCGGATTCTTGGTCCGCCTGATCGCCCTCTACAGCCAGCCGGAGGATCCGGCCGCCTTCGACGGGCACTACCGCGACGTGCATGCTCCAATCGTGAACCGCTATCCCAACCTGGTCAGCATGCGACTGACAAAGGCCGATGGGATCGGCGGCCGCCCGGCCGCCTTCTACCTGATGGCCGAGATGAGCTTCGCCACCCGCGCGGATCTCGACGAGGCGCTCGCCTCGGATGCCGGGCGTGAGAGTGGTCGCGACCTGCGCAACTTCGCCCAGGCAGGGGTCACCCTGTTCATCGCCGATGACGGTGCTGCCACCGATGGCTGAGCCGAGCGCCCCGCTGGCGGTCGATCCGGACTCGCTTGGCTTCGAGCGGGTCCGCTACGTCAAGGACGCGACCAGCGGCGTGGCGACGGTCACGATCGACCGACCGGAGGTCCTCAACGCCTTCGACTTCCAGACGCTGCGCGAGCTGGGTCGGGCCTTCGAGGACGCCTCGTGGGACGACACCGTGGCCGTGGTGGTCGTGACCGGGGCGGGGGAGCGCGCCTTCTGCACCGGCGCGGACCTCGATGAGCAGGCGGCCATGGGCGCCACCAGCGGCCAGTACTGGCGCTGGATGGGCGCCTTCATCGAGATGCACGACCGACTGCGCAACATCGGCAAGCCGACCATCGCGCGCATCAACGGGATCTGCGTCGGCGGCGGAAACGAGCTCCAGATGGCATGCGACCTGTCCGCTCTCGTCGACGACGCGTACATACGGCACGTCGGGCCGGAGCACGGCTCCGTCCCTGCCGGCGGCGCGACGCAGTGGCTGCCGATCCTCGTCGGCGACCGAAGGGCGCGCGAGGTCCTGATGCTGTGTGAGCCGATCCGCCCGATCCAGGCGCTGGACTGGGGCCTCGTCAACCGGGTCGTGCCACGCGCCGACCTGGACGAGACGGTCGCCGCGCTGGCGGCGAACCTGCGCGCCAAGCTGCCCGAAGCGATGCGCTACACCAAGACCCAGCTCAACTGGTGGCGTGACCTCGCCTGGTCGCAGACGGTGACGCACGCGCGCGACTGGCTGGCCATCCACTCAACGGCAGACGAGACCCGCGAGGCGGTGGCCGCGTTCCATGAGAAGCGGAGCCCGCGCTACGAGGAGCTCCGACGCCTGCAGGCCGGCGCAGGTCGCGCCTGCGCCTCGTGCGGCGAGACTGGCATCTCGGCCTACGCGACTTACTGTCCGGGCTGCGGAACGCAGCTTCCCGATGTCTTCGAGGCGATCCCGTGACCGACGAGCCGCTGATCCTGGTCGAGCGCGACGAAGCGCGGCGCGTGGCGCTGCTCCGCTTCAACCGGCCCAAGCAGCTGAACGCGCTGAACGGCCAGGTGATGGATGAGCTGTGCTCCGCGCTCGAGGCTCTGGACCGGGACGATGCCATCCGCGTGCTGGTCGTGACCGGCAACGAGCGGGCGTTCGCCGCGGGCGCAGACATCGGCGAGATGGCCGGTGCCAGCCCGATCGACATGCTGCGCACCAACCGGATCGCCCAGTGGGATCGCGTGCGGCGGATCAGCAAGCCGGTGATCGCCGCGGTCGCGGGCTGGTGCCTCGGAGGCGGCTGCGAGCTGGCGATGGCGCTGGACCTGATCCTGGCTGCTGAGAGCGCTCTCTTCGGTCAGCCGGAGATCAACCTGGGCGTCATCCCCGGCGCCGGCGGCACCCAGCGTCTGACGCGGGCCGTCGGCAAGAGCGTTGCGATGGAGATGATCCTGACCGGTGAGCCGATCGACGCGCATGAGGCGCATCGGCTCGGACTGGTCGCGCGTGTCGTGCCGAATGAGCTGCTGGTGGAGGATGCGCTGGCCCTGGCGGCCAAGATCGCCACCAAGTCGCCGCTGGCGCTGCGCACGGCCAAAGAAGCAGTCAACGCCGCATACGAGATGAGCCTGACCGATGCGCTCGCCCACGAGCGCCGCCTCTTCTACCTCCTCTTCGCCTCCGAGGACCAGAAGGAGGGGATGGCGGCCTTCCTGGAGAAGCGCGCCCCCGACTTCAAGGGTCGCTGAGCGTTCAGTCGGGCTTGGGCAGTTCTACCCACCACTCGGTGAATTCGCGCGCGCGGCCGTCCGTCGCGAGCCTTATCACCCAGATATTGCTGTAGACCTCCTCCGGCTCCTCGTCATGGGCGGCGTAGGTGGTCAGGCCGCGCACCACGCCGGTATCGCCCTCGATCGCCACCACTTCCGACTCGTACCGCCATTGGTTCTTCGAATCGCCCAGCTCGATCCAGTTCGCGACGATCTCCTCGCGTCCCTCCCACCGCTTGCCGAAGGGCCGTGGTGCGTAGATCGCGTCCTCGGTGAAGAGCGCGGCGATGTCCTGCGGGTCATCGGTCTTCCAGGCACGGCGGTAGCCGGCCAGCCAGCGTTCAACCTCGCTCCGATCCATTCGATCAACCTCCGAAGGCACCATTCGTCGGGTGTCTGCAGTCTGAGGATAGAATCCGCCACATGTCCGAGCCCAGCTACGAGACGATCCTGGTCGATATGGCCGGTGGCGTGGCAACCATCACCCTCAACCGGCCAGATTCGCTCAATTCCCTGAACGGCGCGATGCGGCGCGAGCTGCTGGCCGCACTTAAAGCGGCCGGGCGCGACGAGGCGATCCGAGCGGTGGTTCTGACCGGCGCGGGCCGTGGATTCTGCAGCGGAGCCGATCTTCGGGGCGCCGCCGAGGAGCGCGCCTTCCGGCGCGTCCTGACCGATGAGTACAACCCGCTGATCGTGGCCATCCGGGAGCTGCCGAAGCCGGTGATCGCCGCGGTCAACGGCGTCGCTGCCGGCGCGGGCGTCTCGCTGGCGCTGGCCTGCGACCTCATCTATGCCAGCGAGGATGCGCGGTTCATCCAGGCTTTCGTGCGGATCGGCCTGGTGCCCGATTCAGGCTCGACCCGAACCCTCGTCCGTGCGCTGGGACGTCATCGGGCGGCGGCGCTGATCTTCGGCGGCGAACCGTTGGGAGCCACTGAGGCCCACGCGGTCGGCCTCGTCAACGAGGTGGTGGCGGTGGAGGAGCTGGCCGCGACCGTGCAGGCCGCTGCCGCACAGCTGGCGGCGGCGCCGACGCGGGCGATCGGCCTGGCGAAGCGGGCGATCAACCACGCCGAGGACGCACTCCTGCCCGAGAGCCTGGCCATGGAGGCCTCGCTCCAGGAGCTGGCGGGCCGCACCGAGGACCACGCCGAGGGGGCGGCCGCGTTCGGCGAGAAGCGGGAGCCGCGCTTCGTTGGACGCTAAGCCCCCGGCCGTCGAGCGAATCGGGGTCCTGGGTGCCGGCACGATGGGGGCGGGCATCGCCCAGCTTGCCGCCGAGGCGGGGATCGACGTCACGGTGCACGATCCCATTGCCGGGGCCCATGAACGTGCGCTGGAGCGCACGGCCGGCTTCCTGAGCCGCAAGGTCGAGAAGGGGCAGCTCAGCGAGGCGTCGCGAGAGGCCGCGCTGGCCCGCATCGCGCCGGCCGCCACGCTCGAGGCGCTGGCGGCCGCGGACCTGGTGATCGAGGCGATCCCCGAGGACCTGGAGCTCAAGCGCAATGCCTTCCGTCGCCTCGATGCCGCCGCCGCGACCACCATCCTGGCCAGCAACACCAGCAGCCTGTCGATCGGCGCCATCGCCGCCGCCACCAGCCGCCCGCAGCGCGTGGTCGGCATGCACTTCTTCAACCCGGTCCCGCTGATGGCGCTGGTCGAGGTGATCGCCGGCCGGAGCACCGCCCCCGAGGTCGCGGACGCAACCATGGCGGCCGCGCACCGGCTCGGCAAGACGCCCGTGCTGGCGGCCGATACGCCCGGCTTCATCGTCAATCGCGTGGCGCGTCCCTTCTACCTCGAGGCGATGCGGATCGCCGGCGATGGCTCGGCCTCCATCGAGGAGATCGACGCGGCAGCGCGCGCGGTCGGCTTCCGGATGGGACCGTTCGAGCTGGTGGACACCATCGGCGCCGATATCAACCTGGCGGTCAGCCAGAGCGTGCACGAGGCATTCGGACGCGATCCGCGCTACCGGCCGCACGAGATGCAGCGGGCGCTCGTCGATGCTGGGCGCCTGGGGCGCAAGACGGGTGGCGGCTTCTACGACTACTCGCCCGATGGCGTGCGCGGCGCAGCCTGGTCGGGACTGGCGCCGGTGCCCAGAGGGAAGCGCCTGACCGAGTCGGAGGTCGCGGAACGACTGCTGGCCACGATCGTCAACGAGGCGGCATCAGCTCTTGCAGATGGCGTTGCGGCTCCGGAATCGATCGACACGGCCATGCGGCTGGGAGCCAACTACCCCTCCGGGCCGCTGGAGTGGGGCGAGCGGATCGGCCTGGTCGAGGTGGTGCGCACCCTGGACACCCTGGACGCCGCGGATCACGACGGGCGCTATCGGGTCGTGCCGCTCCTGCGCTCCCTGGCCGAGAGCGGTGGATCGTTCTTCGCGAAGCGCGTGTGAGCGAGCCGCTGCATCGGTACAAGGCGGTCGTCTTCGACATGGATGGCCTGCTGCTCGATACCGAGGTCCTCTGGCAGAAGGCAGAGGAGGCGCTCTTCGCAGCGCATGGCGGTGTGTTCAGCCGCGAGGACAAGCTCCAGGTCATCGGCACGTCGTTCGACTTCACCGCGCGCTACTTCGCCGAGCGGCTCGGCGAGCCTCCAGGGCGTGGAGCCGAGCTCGTTGACGAGATGATCGAGACGATGTACGCCGCCCTCCAGCGTGACGTCGCAGGACGCCCTGGCGCGCTCGAGCTGGTGGCACGCCTGCGCGGGCGAGTACCGCTCGGGCTCGCCTCCAATTCGCCCCGCCGCCTGGTCGACGCCGCGCTGGCCACCGCCGGCCTGACAGATGTCTTCGCTGCGATCGTGACGTCCGAGGACGTTGCCCGCTCGAAGCCTGCGCCGGATATCTATCTCGAGGCGTGCCTCAGGCTCGGCGTCAGTCCGACGGAGACCCTTGCGCTGGAGGATTCGGCGTCGGGCGTGGCCGCTGCCAAGGCGGCCGGGATGGCCTGCATCGCCGTGCCGCAGTACGCCGAGACCGATGTCACCGCCGCCGATCGAGTCATCGACTCGCTCGAGGAGCTGCTGGCAGAGGCGTGATGAGCCGGGGCGGGGTACCCTCTGCGGCATGTGTCGAAGCATCAAGACCCTCCGAACCCTCGACGAGCCGGCCCCCGATGAGGAGGTCCGCGCCGCTGCCCTCCAGTACGTCCGCAAGGTGAGTGGCTATCGGAAGCCCTCGCCGGCCAATGAGCATGCCTTCAACCATGCTGTTGAGGAGATTGCCATCGCCTCGAGTCGGCTGCTGGAGGCGGTGACCGCCACCCATCCCGCCCGTCGAGCGAGCTAAGGCGCCTCAGCCGGAGGCGCGGACCGCGGTATCGGCCCGCTGTCATTGGTTGCGCGTCCGAAGGCGGTTCGCGATGAGGGTCAGGATGATCGTGCCGGTCATCAACACCACCGCCATGGCAATCAGCACCGGCAGCCGCCCCGCAAAGCGCAGCTGCCCATAGAGGAAGACGGGGAAGGTCGGGTCGCCGCCGGCCAGGAAGTTGGCGAGCGCGACCTCATCGAACGAGACGATGAATGCCGCCAGCCAGGCGGAGAGCAGAGTTGGCCCCACCAGCGGCAGGATCACCCGCCCCAGGGTGGTCGGGTACGACGCGCCCAGGTCCATGGCCGCATCCTCGAGCGCCGGATCGAGACCGACGATCCGCGACAGCAGGATCAGCGTGACGTAGGGGAGCGCAACCACGCTGTGCCCCAGGGCCACGGTCAGCAATGAACGTGGAACCCCAAGAATGTTGAAGAGCAGGAAGAGGGCAACGCCCAGCACGACGAATGGCACGACCAGCGGGGCAACAGCCAGGGCGAGGAGGAGGCGCCGTCCGGCGAAGCGGAACCGCAGGACCGCCAGGCTCACTGCAAAGCCGAGGGCGGTTGCAGCCGTCGCCGCGACCGTGGCGACCACCAGGCTGTTGCGGGCGGCTCCCAGCAGCGCTGGATCATCGAAGACCCTGCCGTACCAGTCGAGCGTGAGCCCCTTGAGCGGGAAGCTGAGCGAGGTGTTGGCGTTGAACGAGAAGACAGCGAGCAAGACGATCGGCAGGTAGAGGAGTACCAACATGACGGCAAAGGCCGGGCCGAGCGGCAGGCGCGTGTTTCCAACGCCGATCGCGCCGCGCCGGGCCGGCCGCTTCGTTGCAGTCATGCCAGCGCCCTCCGCAGGTTGACGAGGCGTAGCGCGATCGTCACCAGGCCGATGGTCACGACCAGCATGATCACTGCCAGCGCCGATCCCAACGGCCAGTTGCCGGCCCGCGAGAAGAAGTCCTGGATGAGGAGGCCGTACATGAACCCCTCGGTGCCGCCCACCAGGAACGGCGTGACGTACTCACCGACGGTTGGGATGAAGACCATGAAGAAGGTCGCCAGCACGCCCGGCAGGCTGAGGGGCACGGTCACCCGCCAGAAGCGCGACCACGGGCCGGAGCCGAGGTCTGCGGCAGCCTCCAGGTGGCTCCGCTCGACTCGTTGCAGCGCCGCATAGATCGGCAGCGCGGCGAAGGGGATCCAGACGTAGATGAGGGTGATGATGACCGCAGCCTGCGAGTAGAGGAGCAGGCCGATCGGCTCGTGGACAACGCCGATCCAGATCAGGAAGGTGTTGATCGCGCCGCTGCCGCCGAGCAGCAGCTTCCACGCCATCACTCGCAGCAGGAAGCTGGTCGCTGCCGGCACGAGCAGCAGGATGAGGAAGATCGGTGCCCGATGTCGCGCCCGAAACGCGAGGAAGTAGGCGATCGGGAAGGCAAGCAGGGTCGCCCCCGCGGCGACCACCAGCGCCATCGCGGCCGACGTGCCCAACAGGCGCAGCCACGAGGGTGTGTCGAGGATCTTCCCGTACTGGAGGGTTGAGAGCTGAAGGAGGCTGCCGAAGTCGATCGGGCCGCGCTCTCCCCGGAAGCTGACGAGGATCGCCAGCAGCAGCGGCAGGATGAAGAGAACGATCAGCCACGCGAACGGCGGGACGGTGAGGAACCGAAGGCTCCCTCGCCGTCCCAGCATCGGTCCGGACGCCCCCTGTTACTCGGCCTTGACCCGTCCCCACATCTCGGTCCACGCGGTCCGCTGTGCTTCCGTGACGGGCGGCGTGAAGTTGGTGCTGTCGAGGATCGAGGGATCGTCGATGCCGAAGGCCTGGATCAGGACCGGGTCCTCGATCCCATCCATGACCTCCTGGTTGGCGCAGCCGTAATAGAAGATCGTGACCGCGTTGCTGCAGGTCAGCGTCGCCAGCTTCATGTCCAGGAACTGGAGTGCCAGGTCGTAGTTGGCGGTCTTGGAGCTGATGCCGTACAGGCCGACCCAGGAGTTGCGGCCCTCGGCCGGGTTCGCATAGGCAACTGGCTGGCTCTCGCTGTACAGGATGGTCGCGTAGCAGCCCTGCCACGCATAGGCGAGCCAGATGTCGCCGCCCTCGAAGTCGGGGCAGAGGTCCGCGTATTCGTCGGTCCAATAGTGGAAGTTCAGGGCCTTCTGGTCCTTCCACTCCTGCTCAGCCTGGGCCAGCTGCTCGTCGGTGATGGCGGTCTCGTCCCAGCCATGGACGTATGACGAGACGGTGACTGCGGAGGGGCCGTCGTCCCACATCGAGATGTGACCCGTGTACGCGTCGTCGAAGAGCGCATCCCAGCTGGTGACCTCGGTGACCTTGTCGGTGTTGTAGAGGATCGAGGTGAATCCCCAATCCCAGGGGAGGTAGTACTGCTTGCCGTCGACCTTGCCCAGGTCCTTGAAGCTCTGCGGCACCTTGTCCCAGTTGGTCAGCTTGCTGGTGTCGATCTCCTTCACCAGGCCGGCGTCAACGTAGAACTGCTGCCAGCCGGTATAGAAGTGGAAGATATCAGCCTGGCTGCCTGCCTCCATCTTGGCGAGGACATCCGCGTCGGAGCTGCCGGGCTCGAAGGTCACCGCAGTGTCCGGATTGGCCGTCTTGAAGTCGGTCCAGAAGTCTGGTTCGTCGTACCCACTCCACTCCAGGACGAGCAGCTTGTTGGGTGCGGCACACGCGGCCAGGATCACCATGCTGCCGAACAAGATCGTGAGCGACATGCGGGCAGGGCCAAATCGGGCGGGCACGGGCGGTCTCCTCAGGGTTGGACTGCGCGATCCTACGCCGCGCCGAATGGCGAGGTCAACGAAATCGGACTCAATGCCTGAACCGGTAGCCGAGCAGGCTCGGGACGCGCGCCACCAGCCGGGTGAGGAGCGCTGGTCGGCGCCCGGCGTCGAGGGCGTCGTCCTGGCGGATCAGCGCTTCTCGGATGGCGCGCGCCCCAAGGATGCGGAACGGCTCGGGAGGCAGGAATCGCTGGCGTTTGCCGAACAGCGGCAGGAAGGCGATCGGATCGCCGCCGCCGGCGATGCGCGCGGCGAGGATGCGTCCCGCCAGGCGGGCCGGCCCCACCCCATTCCCGGCGAAGCCATGGGCATACAGGACACGGCCGCCATCCCGCGAGCCGATCTCGGGGAACCGATCTGCGGTGATGTCGATCGGTCCGCCCCAAGCATCGTCGATTCGAACGTCGGTGAGCATCGGGAAGAGGTGCCGAACGTTCGCGACAACGCGCTCGATGGCCTGGCGGTCGTCCGTGAAGACCGGACCGATGCGCCCGTCGAAGCCGGCCGCCCCGACCCCCGCCCCAAAGGCGATGCGCCCGTCCCGCGTGGTTCGGAAGTAGCTGATCGTGAACCGCGAGTCGGCGATCGCCTCGCCACCGGTCCAGCCCAGCTCGGTCAGCCGATCGGGGATCGGCTCGGTCAGGACCATGTAGCTGCCCCAGGCCAGGACCCGGGTGCGGAAGCCCGGCCATCCTGCTGCCCAGGCGTTCACCGCCAGCACGGCGCGCTCCGCGCGGACGCTCCCGCGAGCCGTAGTCAGGCGGACACCGCCGGCGTCCGATTCGATCTTGTCGACGCCCGTTCCCTCGTGGATCCGGACCCCGCGCTCGAGCAGAACGCGGCGCAATCCGCGTGCCAGGAGTGCCGGCTGGACGGTGGCGGCGCTTGGCATGAAGAGCCCCTCGCCAAACGCGGGCGATGCGCAAATCTCCTGGACGGCCTGCCGGTCGACGTGGACCAGCTGCCCCGGCGCACCGAGCCGATCCATCTCGGCGATCGTGTCGCCCCAGTCGTTGGGGAGGCTCGGGAAGGCGTTGACGCGCAGGTAGCCATGCGGCGTGAAGTGCGCATCGACGGCGTGACGCTGGCACCAATCACCGATGCCCTTCACCACCTCGTCCGATGCCTCCGCGATGCGCAGAGCCTCGGTCGTCCCGTACCGTTTGGCCAGGTAGGGGAGGTACTCCCACCATCCATGCAAGAACCCGCCGTTGCGACCGCTCGGGCCTGCGCCGCAGATGTCTGCCTCGAGGAGCACGATCCGCGTGTCCGGCGCCATCTCACTCAGGAAGTAGGCGGTCCACATCCCGGTGTAACCGCCCCCGATGATCGCGACGTCGGCCTTCACCTCGCCAAAGAGCGAGGGTGCCAACAGGCTTGGTCGTTCGGCGGCCAGTGCCTCGCGCAGCCACCAGGCACGGCGTTCGCCGGGGATTGGCAGCTCAGGTGGCGCTTGGGCGGTCACGTCGCGCGATCCTAACCCGGTGCTAGCATCCACGCCTGATGCGCCAGCAGGATCCAGCCCGGAGTCCCGTGGTGGTCGATGGGCTGCGGACACCCTTCGGCCGCTACGGCGGCGCCCTGCGCGAGGTGAGGCCCGATGACATGGCGGCGCACGTCATCCGAGCCCTGTTGGAGCGTACCGGCGTGGACCCCGGTGCTGTCGACGACGTGATCCTGGGGGCGGCCAACCAGGCCGGCGAGGACAACCGCAACGTCGGCCGGATGGCCGCGCTGCTGGCCGGGATGCCGATCGAGGTGGCCGGCCAGACCGTCAACCGGCTGTGCGGATCGGGGATGCAGGCGGTCATCGGCGCCGCTCACGCCATCATCGCCGGCGATGGCGACCTGTTCGTGGCGGGCGGCGTCGAGTCGATGACCCGTGCCCCGTTCGTGATGGCCAAGGCGTCGGCCGCCTTCCCGCGTGGCGAGCAGACGCTGCACGACACGACCCTGGGCTGGCGCTTCACCAACCCGCGCCTGGCCGATGCCTACTACCCCTATTCGATGGGTGAGACCGCCGAGAATGTGGTCGAACGGTGTGGCGTCAGCCGCGAGGACCAGGACCGATTCGCCCTCCAATCGCACCAGCGCTGGGCCGCCGCGCAGGCGGCGGGGCGCTTCGCCGACGAGGTGGTTCCGATCGAGGCGCCCGCCGCAAAGGGAGCGACCGCGACCGTCGACCGCGACGAGCACCCCCGCCCCGACACGACCCTCGAGCAGCTCGCCTCGCTGAAGCCGGCCTTCAAGCGCGATGTGTCCGGATCCGTCACGGCGGGGAACAGCAGCGGCATCAATGACGGCGCAGCCGCGCTTCTTGTCACCTCCGAGGCGCGGGCAGCCGAGCTGGGCCTGCGGCCGATGGCACGACTCCTCTCCAGCGCGGTGGCCGGCGTCGACCCCGCCACGATGGGCCTCGGACCGATCCCCGCCTCGCGCAAGGCGCTCGATCGGGCGGGCCTTTCAGTCAGCGACCTCGACCTGGTGGAGCTGAACGAGGCGTTCGCAGCGCAGGCGCTGCCGGTCATGCGCGAGCTGGAGCTCGACCCGGAGAAGGTCAACGTCAACGGCGGGGCGATCGCCATCGGTCATCCCCTCGGCGCCTCAGGCGCTCGGCTGGTAGCGACGCTCCTCCACGAGATGCGGCGCCGGGGCGCGCGGCACGGCCTGGCGACGATGTGCATCGGCGTCGGGCAGGGGATCGCCTCCGTCTGGGAAGCGGTCGAGTAGCTTCAGCCCAGGCGGAGCTGCGGCAGGACCTTCTCCCCGAACGCGGCGATGAACTCGGCCTGGTTGCGGCCGACATTGTGCACGTGAACCTCGTCGAAGCCCATGTCCACGAACTTCTGGATGTGAGCCGCATGCTCGTCGAGGTCGGCGGAGATGAGGACCCGGTTGGTGAAGTGCTCCGGCCGGATCAGCTTGGCCATGTTGGCGATATCCTCCGGGTTGCGGATGTCCTGCTTGGGAAAGGCCATCGCGCCGTTCGGCCACTCGCGCACGGCATTCGCTTCGGCCGCCTGCTGCGTCTCCGCCCACGAGACGTGGATCTGGAGCAGCTTGGGCATTCCGGCTGGGTCCTTGCCCCCGTCAGTCGCGCCCTCGGCGAATTTGCCCCACAGCATGTGGATCTTCTCGTCGGCCGCCCCGACCGTGATCATCCCGTCCGCGTGCCGCCCGGTGCGCTTGGCGTTCATCGGCCCGGCAGTGGCGACGTAGATCGGGACCGGTCGCTCCGGACGCGTGTACAGCTTGGCTGACTCGAGCGTGAAGTACTCGCCGTCGTGCTTGACGACGTTGCCGCTGAAGAGCTTGTTGATGACCTCGATCGCCTCGAACAACATCGCGCTGCGGATGCCCACTTCGGGCCATTCGCCGCCGATGATGTGCTCGTTCAGCGCCTCACCCGCGCCCAGGCCGAGCCAGAAGCGGCCCGGGTACATGGCACCGAGGGTTGCGGCGGCGTGGGCGATCACGGCGGGGTGATAGCGGAAGCCAGGGCAGGTGACAGCGACGCCGAAAGGGAGGCTGGTGCGCTGTCCCAGCGCGCCCATGAAGGTCCACGCGAAGGCGCTCTGGCCCTGCTGCGGCGTCCACGGGTGGAAATGCTCGCTGACCATGAAGCCCGCCGAGAAACCGGCCGCCTCGGCCTGCGGACACCATTCGAGCAGGTCGGTGGGATGGAACTGCTCGAGCATGGCCGCATAGCCGATCTTCGTCACGACCACAGCCTAGGCATTCGGCGCAAGCCCCGCACCAATGAAGATGCCGCGATGTCTGCGGGCGCGGCTTTCGACGCTCTTGTTGCCAGATCGCAAGGTGGTTGCTCTCAGGCGGGTGCGGGCGCCTTCGAAAGATCTGGCAGCTTCACGAGTCCCCGGTCCCGAGCCCTGAAAGAGGCCGCCCCGCGGGTGCGGGACGGCCTCGGCCGAAGGGCGAACGCTCGGTCAGGTCGACGGCGCCTCAGACTCCGACGCGTCGGCGTCATCGGCGCCAAAGCCGGGGAACCCAGCGTGGCCACGGCCCGGATGGAGCTGGGAGAAGTCGCCGGAAGCCAGGGCCTCGTCCAGCTTCGAGAGCATCTCGTCGGCGCGAGCCTGGTCGAGCCCATCGGCCACGGCGGCGTCCAGCCTGGTCTTGGCGTCATCGTGAATCGCCTTGGTGACGGTGGCGTAGTCCTTACCCTGGGCGGTCGCCACGTCCTTCAGGGAGTCACCGTTCCGCAGTGCCTGCATGAGTGCGCCGGCATCCATGCCCAGGGCGTCGGCCGCCACGCTGAGCAGTGGGCCGCCGAAGTGGGCCTTGGGACCGTGCCCGCCGCCCGCGAACGGATGACCGAGGAATCGGCAGGCATTGCTGCCATCGGCGGCCGCGATCTTGTCCTTCAGCGCGGTGGCGCGCTCCTCAGTCAGGTCGCCCGCGGCGACTGCCGCATCGATGGCGGCAATGCTCGCCGCCTTCGCGGCCGGGAGCAGGTCCGCGACGGAGACGCCCAGCTCGTCGGCGAACGTCTGCTGCCAGGTGTCGCAGTACGCAGCCTTATCGACGAGATTGGCAGCTGATGCGCTTGGGTTGAGCGATGAGGGGGCGGCCAGCGCTGCGCTGATCAGGGTCCCACCCACGAGCGCCGCCGCGACCAGGCCGCCGGCGATGCCCAGGGTCTTGATGTTCTTCACGTGATCGTCCTCGTTGGGGTTGTCGCTTGCTGCGACCTCGTTTCGGCGGAGCATCGGCTCCGGCGATCAAGAACGCGTCAAGATTGCGCCCTTCGGTCTTGACATCCTCTGAATCAGCCTGCCACTACGATGCGCTCATGGTGCAAGCCAAGATCCTGATTGTCGAGGACGAGCCGCAGCTGCGCGGGCTGCTGCGACTCTACCTCGAGCGAGCCGGCTACGCCGTGACCGATGCCGGTGATGGCGCTGCGGCGCTCGCCGCCTTCGCGGCCGATGGCGCGGACCTGGTGGTCCTGGACCTGATGCTGCCCGGGATGCAGGGCGAGGCGGTGCTCGAGGCCCTGCGCGAAGCGGCGGATGTCCCGATCCTGATCACCAGTGCCAAGCGCTCCGACGCCGAGCGCATCGCCGGCCTCCGCCTGGGAGCCGACGATTACCTGGCCAAGCCGTTCAACCCGCACGAGCTCACCGCTCGTGTGGCCGCGATCCTCCGGCGTTCACGCCCCGCTGCGTCCGACGGGGGCGACGCGATCATCTCGCTCGGGGCCGGCCGGCTCATCCTGGATCCGAGCTCGAGGCGCTACACCCTGTCCGACGGGGAGGGCGGACGGCTGACGCCCGGCGAGTCCGCCCTGCTCGTCGCGCTGGCGCGTCGACCGGGTGCGGTCCTGGCGCGTGAGCAGCTGCTGGAGGCGGTGGCGCGCCGCCCGGACGAGGTCTACGAGCGGGTCGTCGACGTCCACGTCGCCAACCTGCGCCGGAAGCTGGGCGACGACGCGGCCGATCCGTGGCTGATCGAGACAATCCCTTCGACCGGATATCGGCTGGTGGCAGCCAGGGATCCGGCGTGACCGCCGGCCAGAGCGAAATCCGCGGCCAGCCACTCGGCGTGCGGCTTGCGCTGCTCCTGTCGGCAGCCGTGCTGGCCGTCCTTCTGATCGCCGGGCTGGCGGTGAACCGGATCGTCAGCGGTTCACTGGAGCAGGAACTGAGCGCGGCGGAGCGCGATCGCATCACCGTCGTGGCGGGAGCGATCGCCGGCGTCGACCTGAGCGCGCCGCGGGCGATGCACGGCGTCGAGGTCGTGCTCCGCCGCGTCGCCAACACGATGCGCGGGCACGTTCAGCTGATCGGCCCCGATGGAGACCTGCTGGTCGACGTCGGCCGGCTTCCACCGGGTGTTTCGCCCCAGACCATTTCGGAGGCGGTCCCGGGCTCCGGCGCGACGCTGCGGATCGACGTGCCGCGCTCGGATCGCGCCTTCCTGCGCGTCTTCAACCTCACCCTGCTCGTCGCCGGTGTGCTGGCGATCGTGGCGGTCGTGGTGGTCGCCCTCCTCCTCTCCTCGCGCCTGACGCGCCCGCTGCAGGAAGTGGCAGCCGCCGCGCGCCGCCTGGGGCACGGCGACCTCGGCGCCCGCGCCACGGGCGGGCCCGACCGCGAGTCCAACGAGCTGGCCGACGCCTTCAACGCCATGGCGGAGCGAGTCCAGCGCTCCGAGATGCTGCGCGGGCGCGCCGCCAGCGACATGGCGCACGACCTGGCGACCCCGGCCACCGTGCTCGAGTCGCAGCTGCAGGCGATGGTCGACGGGGTCGTGCCCGCGG
>JBDTMU010000016.1:0-14777 GCA_039934115.1 Chloroflexota bacterium
GCGCCGAGGCGGCCTCGCGTGGGATCGGTGCGCTGCTCGTGACGCCATCGGCCGACTACGAGTACCTGCTCGGCTATCGCCCCCCTGCGATGGAGCGGCTGACCTGCCTGATCCTGCCCGTGGAAGGGGTGCCGGCACTCGTCGTGCCACGGCTCGAGGAGCCCCTGGCGCGCACCGCCATCGGCGCTCTGGCGGATGGCATCGAGATCGTGCCCTGGGAGGAGACCGACGATCCGTTCCGACTCATCAAGGCCCGCCTGGGCGGGGCTCTGCGCGTGGGGCTGCAGGACCAGATGTGGTCCCGCTTCGTGCTGCAGTTGCGTGCCCTGCTCGATCCGGCGGAGCTGGTCGATGCCAGTCCCGCGATCGGCGCCGTTCGTCGCATCAAGGAGCCGGAGGAGGTCAAACGCCTGCGGGAAGCGGCCTCGGCGGCCGACGAGGCGATGCTGGCCATCACCGCCCAGCGCCTTTCCGGGCACAGTGAGGAGGAGGTCAGCCGGCGCATCAACGAGCTGCTGCTCACCGCCGGCCACGACACCGCCGAATTCGCGATCGTGGGCTCCGGACCGAACTCGGCGAGCCCGCACCACAGCCCGGGGCAGCGGGTCATCGAGGCCGGCGACGCCATCGTTCTCGACATCGGCGGCATCCGGGACGCCTACTGCTCGGATACGACGCGCACCGCGTTCGTCGGTGAGCCGCCTGCGGACTTCGCGGCGATGTACGAGGTGCTGCGCATGGCCCAGGCGGCGGCCTGCGCAGCCGTCGCCCCAGGCGTCCTGGCACGCGATGTCGATCGTGCCGCGCGGCGGATCATCGACGAGGCGGGTTACGGCGACGCCTTCATGCATCGGACCGGCCACGGCATCGGCCTGGAGACCCACGAGGAGCCGTACATCGTCGAGAGCAACGACGAGCCACTGGTGGCCGGCCACGCCTTCAGCATCGAGCCAGGGATCTATATCGCCGACCAGTGGGGCGCCCGGATCGAGGACATCGTGGTCTGCACCGATGCCGGCGGCGAGCGCCTGAACACCAACAGCACCGAGCTGATCGTCGTCAGCTAGGCCTTATTTGGCCCTTCCCGATACGAGGCCACGAGCGCGGTGAGCACCTCGTCAATCGCTGCAGTCGCCTCTCGGTAAGCCGTCGTCAGGTCGGTGAGCTCCGCTGACCGACGGCGAAGGTGCGCCGCGATCGCCTCGAGCACCGGTGACTTGTAGAAGAGGAAGGCCTCGACCGCCTCGGCCAGCGACAGGCCCGCGCGGGATGCCTCGGCCCCGTAGAGGGCACCCATCTTCTCGGCCTCGCCCAGAAGCAGGGTCCGTTCCGCCCGCTTGCCTGCCGCAACGTACTCGAGCACGAGGTTGAAGGTGCGCTGTCCCCAGCGCCGGAAGTCCGCCCGCTGCTCGGCACTCAGGCGAGCCTGCCAGGGCGGCGCTCCGCCGCTGCGCGCCATCCGGCGATGCACCTCGCCTGAGATCGTGCCCGCCGAGCCGGTGAGCCGATCGACGCCATATCGGTGCCGGCGCGGCGCATTCATCATCGCCTCGAGGGCCGATCGCAGGAAGCGGCGATGGCCGCCCGGCGTCACGAAGCTCTCCACCCGCCCGGAGTCCGCCCAGCGTCGGAGCGTGTCGGGAGCCACGCCGACCAGGCGGCTGGCGGCGCCGAGCGCCAGCCAGGGATCGTCAGCGCCGGGCACGGTCACCGCAGGCGCAGGTCCGGCGGGGAGACGGCTCCCAGCTCATGCCACAGGCGGACCAGCGCGTCCATGCCATCCCGGTAGTTGGCGAGCGGCATCCACTCATTCGGGGCGTGGAAGTTTCCGTTCGGGGAAGCGAAGCCGATCATGACGCTGAGCAGGCCCAGCTCGCGCTCCATCGCCGCCACCACCGGGATCGACCCGCCCATGCGATGGAAGCTCGGCGCCTTGCCGAAGGTCTCCTCCAGCACACGCGCGGCGATCCCGAGTGCCGGGTGGTCGAGTGGTGTGCTGACTGGTTGGCCGCCCTGGATGACCTTGACCTCAACGCGAACCGTCGGCGGTGCGATGGCCTGCAGGTGGTCGACCATCAGCTGCTCGATCTCGCGATGATCCTGGTCGGGAACCAGCCGGCTGCTGACCTTGGCGCCGGCGAAGGCCGGGATGATCGTCTTCGACCCCTCGCCTGAGTAGCCGCCCCACAGGCCGTTCACGTCGAATGTCGGCCGCGCCGAGAGGCGCTCGAGGAGCGTGTATTTCTGGTCGCCGTCCATTGGTCCAGTCACCTTGATCCGCTTGGCCCAATCGGCTTCGTCGAACGGCACCGCCGCGTATGCCGCGTGCTCCTCGGCTGTAATCTCCCGCACCCTGTCGTAGAAGCCGGGGACGGTGACGCGGCCGTGCCCATCGGTCAGCGATGCCAGCATCCGCACAAGGACGTTTGCAGGGTTGTCGACGCCACCGCCGAACTGCCCTGAATGCACGTCCTGGAACGGCCCGAACACCTTCACCTCCCAGTAGGCGAGGCCCCGCAGGCCGTAGGTGATGGCTGGCGTACCCTCGTCGTCCTGCATGTCCGAGTCCGACACGATGCAGAGGTCGCCGGCGAGCAGCTCGGGGTGGGTCTTGACGAAGGTCTCCGATGGCTCGGCCTCGTGCTCCTCGTCGCCTTCGAAGAAGAAGCGCAGGTTGAGGGGCAGGTTCCCAACGCCCTTCAGCCACGCTTCGGCAGCCTTGAGGTGCATGAAAAGCTGGCCCTTGTCGTCGCCTGAGCCCCGGGCGTAGACGATGTCGTCCTCGTAGCGCGGCTCGAACGGCGGCCGGACCCACTCGTCCAGCGGGTCGACGGGCTGGACGTCGTAGTGGCAATAGACGACCGCCGTGGGAGCATCTGGCCCGGCATGCAGCCAGTCGGCGGTGACGACCGGGTGGCTGCTGGTGTCGGTGATGGTCGCGTGCTCGGCGCCGATCCGGGTCAGCTCGTCGGCGATCCACTGCGCCGCCCGGCGGACATCCCCGCGACGCTGAGGGTCGGCGCTGACGGAGGGGATCCGCAGGAACTCGTCGAGCCCAGCCAGGTGTTCCTCGGCATGCTCACGCAGGTAGGCCAGGGCGGTGTCGAGGTTCGTCATTCGCCGATCCTAGCTGAAGACCCCCGTCGCGAATCCCGCAGCCAGTGCCAGCGCCACGGCGGGCAGGAACGCGCCCACCAGGAGCGGCCGGGGCCAGCCCGGCCCGCCGAAGAGGGCATAGGCCGGGATCACGACCGGGAAGAGGAGGATCCCGAGCGACCAGCCGACGCGCTGTCGAACGGTCAGGTCGGGGCGATCCTGCACGTCGAGCCAGTACGCCGCGATGGTGATGAAGCCGCCCACCATGCAGACGGTGAACACGGCCCAGATGACGGGAAGCACGTGGCGATCGTAGCGGGACGCTGATCGACGGGCGAGGCGGTGTCGATGCGGTGTCGTGGCCCCCCGTGCAGTCTTGCAGCACGAGTGCACGATCTCCCACGACGCAAGGGCCGCCGATCGCGCGCGCATCACTACTCCCCCAGCTCGGCCCTCCGCCGTGCGAGGTCCTCGGGTCCGGTCAGCAGGTCGCCAAGGAATCGCAGCGGCCGCCGGCGCGGCAGTCGCGGCTCGGTCTTCGGCAGGAGCGCAAGCATCGCCGCCCGCACCTGACGGTCCAGCTCGTCGCGTGCCTCTCGGCCTCGCGTATCGGTGGTCGGGATCGGGTCGCCATAGCGGAAGACGACGCGCCTGCGGAACCACATGAAGGTGCTGCCGACGATCGCGCACGGCACGATTGGCACGCCGCTGGCCGCAGGGAAGGCCACTGCGCCCTCTTCGAACGGGAGCAGCTCGGTCTCGCGAAAGCCAACCGTGCCCTCGGCGAAGATGCCGAGCACGCCGCCCGCGCCAAAGACGCGCCGCACGGCCCGCACCGCGGAGGTGAGGGTCGTCCTCTCGGGGTTGTACGGGATCACCCCTCCCACGAACGCCATCACCCGGTTGCGGAAGCCGTGCGAGAAATCGGCCTCCTTTGGTCCGAACCAGGTGACCCGCGGCGTCTCCGGCGTCGCCGCCAGCGCCAGCATCGGGTCCCACCCATTGTGATGGTTGAGCACCAGGCAGAAGGGGGCGGCCGGCCAGCGTTCGAGTCCCTCGACGCGGATGTCAAAGAGGAGGCGGACGACGAGCACATCAAGCCAGCGCATGACCCGATAGCGTGTCGTGACCTCCACGGTCAGCTCCCGCGGACCGGTGCGCCGCGCCCGCTCGGCGGGATCCATCAGGCGGCAGGCACCGGTCTCGCTTCGAGGGTGCCGCCGCGCGCGGGTTCGGTGACGCGCCGGAGAGCCCACGCGCCGAGGGCAAGCTCCACGCCCATCAGCAGGAAGATGGCCCGGTAGGCGAGCTCAGGTCCCAGGGTGGCCAGGCTGACGAAGAAGACGAGCAGCCCGCCGATCGTGCTGGCGATCGGGCCGGCACTGGCGACCGCGATATTGCTGATCCCCATGTAGCGCCCGGATTCGGCCTTGGGAATGATGTCGGTCATCAGCGCCCAGTCGACGCCCAGGAAGACGCCGCTGCAGATGCCGATCGGGACGGCGGCTGCCACGACCATCCAGTAGTCGGGACCGAAGGCGATCATCGCCGCGCCCACGATCCCCAATCCGATCGCGACGAACAGGACCGGCTTGCGACCGATGCGGGACGAGATCCAGCCCCCCGGAACGGCGCTCAGGAGGGCCGCCACCGCGACGGTGATGATGATCGGAAATTGGGATGTCTGAGCTTCGTCCGGCTCCATGTGGTGTGCGTTCTCAAGGAAGAAGACCGCGAATGCCTGGAGCGAGACAAGCGCGGTCAGCACGAAGAGCCGGCTGATGAGCAACCAGACGTAGTCCCGATTGGCAAGCAGGTCCGTCCCCCAGGCGCCAAGCGCCCGCTGTCGGAGCGTCTTGCTCGTCGGCGGGGCGGGCCGGTCGGGGACGATGAAGACGGTGATCAGCATCGTGGTCACCTCCACCACCGCGATGGCTGCAAATAACCCCAGCGCCACTTGCGGAACGCCCAGGGCTTTCGGCAGGACCGCCACGAACAGGATCGCAAGGCCCGGCCCCAGCAGGTTGCCCGCGATGTTCGCCGCTCCCAGCAGGCCCGATGCGATGCCCACCTGGCGCCCCGGAACGAGGTCAGGGATGTAGCCCTGGTAGGGACCCTGGGCGAAGTTGCTGCTGAACTGGAGCAGCGCAACGGCGACCACGAAGGCCCAGTAGTTCTGGTTCCAGAATGCCCAGGCGGCGAAGGCCAGGAAGAACAGATCCATCGCCGTCCCGATGAGGATGTACGGCTTCCTGCGGCCGATGCGAGCTCGCGTGTTGTCGCTGATCGCGCCCATGGTCGGTTGCACCAGGATCGCAATGAGCACGCCGGCGGTGGTGATCACCCCGATCGCGAGCCCGGCCAGCGGATGCGTCGAGCTTCCCAGGACGCCCTTCGATTCGACCAGGCGCGGGATCACGCTGAAGGTGAAGGCGCCCCACAGGACCGTGATTGCCAACCAATAGGCGGTGACCGCGAGGAGCTGCACCCAGCTGAGGACCGTCTTTGGTCGGCCGAACTCGTCCCGATCGTCGGCCGCGGCGGGATCCGCGGTTGTGCTCGAGGTGGTGCGCTCCTCTCCCATCGGTGCAGCCTACGACGCTGTCCCTGATTGCGGAAGACTCTGGCCCGCTCGTCGGAGTGGCCCCATCGGGCGGGCGGGGTATCATCCGCCGCGTGATCGACCCGATCGCCCTTCAGCTGGGGCCCCTCGCCGTCCACTGGTACGGGATCATCATGGCCACCGCCATCCTCGCCGCGGCCTGGCTGGGAACGAGTGAGGCGCGTCGCCGCGGCGAGAATCCGGAGATCGGCTGGTCGATGCTCCTGTGGGCAGTCGCAGGCGGCGTGATCGGCGCCCGCATCTACCACGTCATTCACCAGTGGGACTTCTACTCTGCGAACATCTCGCTCATCCCGCAGGTCTGGAACGGCGGCCTGGGGATCCCCGGTGCCGTGGCCGGGGGCGCGGCGGCGGTCTGGGCCTACACCCGACTGCGCCATCTGCCGACCGGCCGCTGGTTCGACATCTTCGTGATGGCGCTGCCACTCGGCCAGGCGATCGGGCGCCTTGGAAACTTCGTCAACCAGGAGCTGTACGGCCCGCCCACGGACCTGCCATGGGGGATCCCGATCTCGGCCGCTCACCGGGTGCCTGAGTGGGCGAACCTCAATCTCTACCCGGAGGCCACGACCCGCTTCCATCCGCTGTTTGCCTACGAGGCGATCGCCAGCCTGCTGACGCTGGGGGCCATGATCTGGATCAGCCGCCGCTTCGCGGCGCGGCTGTACGACGGCGACATGCTGCTGATCTACATCATGTTCTACGGTGTCGTGCGTTCCTATCTCGAGACCTTCCGCGTCGAGAATTGGCTGATCGCCGGCATCCCGACCGCCACCTGGCTTGGACTGGGAGGGTTTGTGCTGGCCGGAGGATTCCTGTACCTGCGCCACGCCCGCGGCTGGGGGACGCCCGGAGCCTGGATTCCGCTGGCCGAAGCCCAGAAGCGCGAGGCGCAGAAGAGCGAGCCATCGGCTGAGGCGCAGCCTGGCTGAGCGGCGGGGGATCCTGCCCGATGTGATCGCCGCCGTCGGTGGCACGCCACTGGTCGCCCTCGATCGGCTGGCGGCCGGACTGACGCCGCGGGTGGTGGCGAAGCTCGAGCACATGAACCCCGGGGGATCGGTCAAGGACCGCATCGCCCTGCCGATGATCGAGGCGGCCGAGGCCGCCGGCCTCCTGAAGCCGGGCGGCGTGATCGTGGAGCCGACCAGCGGCAACACCGGCGTCGGGCTGGCCATGGCCGCCGCGGTGAAGGGCTATCGGTGCATCTTCGTGATGGCCGACAAGCAGTCCGAGGAGAAGCGCGCCCTGCTGCGGGCGTACGGGGCGGAGGTCGTGATCTGCCCCACCGACGTCGCTCCGGACGACGAGCGAAGCTATTACCGGGTCAGCGACCGGATGGCGCGCGAGATCCCGAACGCGTGGAAGCCGGACCAGTACACAAACGCGGCCAATCCGCAGGCGCATCACACCACGACCGGACCCGAGATCTGGGAGGCGACCGATGGTCGGGTCACCCACTTCGTGGCCGGAGTGGGGACCGGGGGCACGGTCAGCGGCGTCGGGCGCTTCCTCCATGAGCAGGACCCGAAGGTCGTGGTGGTGGGGGCCGACCCGGCGGGGAGCGTCTTCTCGGGCGGTGACGCGCAGCCGTACCTGACCGAGGGGGTCGGCGAGGACTTCTGGCCTGGGACCTACGACACGGAGATCTGCGACCTGATCGTCCAGGTCACGGACCGCGACTCGATGCTGACCGCCCGACAGGCCACGACCACCGAGGGGATCCTGGTCGGGGAGTCGGGTGGGATGGCGTTGTGGGCGGCCCTCCAGGTCGCCCGATCAGTCCAGGACCCAGAGGCGCTGTTCGTCATCCTGGTGCCTGACAGCGGACGCAACTACCTGGGCAAGCTCTACAACGACGACTGGTTGCGCCAGTTCGGCTTGATTGGAGCCGAAGAAGACGTTGCCGATTACGACTGGCGGTCGACGCAGCAGGGTGTCGTCAGGCGGCGCGGCGGTGGCGGCGCGACGGCCTGACGTCGCCTCAAGCCGGTTGGGCTTTCGATGTCTGCAGGCGCGGATGCGCGGTCCAGACGCTCATCCCCAACCAGATCAGGCCCACGCCGTACATGATCACGCCAACCCGAGCGGCCACCGCAAGCATGGGCTCTGGGGACGGGCCGACGAACATGCCGATCATGGCCAAGGGTGCGCCGATCGTAAGCGCCAACGCTGCCGCCCTCGGCAGAACCCCAATCGCCATCGTCACCGCGCCGAAGAGGGCCGAGGTGATCCAGAACGCCTCCTGGGCGAAGAAGCCGAACTGCCGACCGCCGATGCCTGGCATGGTCGCGTCAATCAATCCAATGACGGATGCCAGGCTGATGCCGTAGGCGACGAGCGCAGGGGCAAAGCCGGTCCAGGCCAGCGCAGGCGCCTGGCCGACCTGCCGGCGGTGGATGCCGATCAGGCCAACGAGCGCCAGCGCGTAGAACAGGGCGAGCCGGACAACGAGCCCATCGCCGATGGTGACAATCAACCCAAAGAGGAGCACCAGGCCGCCACCAACGGCGGCTCCCGCCAGGACTCGCGTGCGCATCGTCGGCCTCCCTTCCATGAACGAGAATTCGCCCCCCTCGCTGACCTGGGGGTCGAGGTGCGCATCTAGGGCGCAGTACAGCAAGCCGATGAGGTGGCGGACGCCTGGATCCTGGAGCTCCAGGATGTTGAGCAGCTCGCCCGCGTACCGTTGACGCCGTGCGCGAGGAAAGAGGCGGACGACCCACCCGCCAGGTACGCGGGCTCCCTGAGCTGTTCCGGTCATATATCGCCTCGCGCTATAGCGGCTGCCGATATAGTGGTCGGAGGGCGAATCGATGTCAAGGGGTTTCTCGACGGCCGTTGGCGACCTGAGTGACAGGCAGTTCTGGCGGTGGCGCGGTACTCTTGAGGCTCATGCACGACGGAGTTTTCGCCCGATGACCAGCATCGTCCAACCGCCGGCCGCCGAGGCCGGCGCCAAGCCCACGGCCGAGCGCGTCAACCACTGGATCAACGGGCGTCGCGTAGCCGGCAGCAGTGGGCACAGCGGGCCGGTCTACAACCCGGCGACCGGGGAGCTGGCGCGGGAGGTTGACTTCGCATCGGTCGAGGAGGTCGACGCGGCGGTCGCGGCGGCCAGGGCCGCATTCCCGGCCTGGCGCGCGACGAGCCTCAGTCGTCGGACCGAGATCCTGTACCGGATCCGCAACCTGGTCGAGGAGCACCGCGCCGAGATTGCCGCACACCTCACCCGCGAGCATGGCAAGGTCCCCAGCGACGCCCTCGGCGAGGTGGCCCGTGGCCTCGAGAACCTCGAGTTCGCGACCGGCATCCCGCACCTGCTCAAGGGCGGCTTCAGCGAGCAGGTCAGCACCGGCATCGACGTCTACCAGATCCGCCAGCCGCTCGGCGTGGCGGCGGGCATCACGCCGTTCAACTTCCCGGCCATGGTGCCGATGTGGATGTTCGGCAACGCCATCGCCTGCGGCAACACGTTCGTCCTCAAGCCTTCCGAAAAGGACCCGTCGGCATCGGTCTATCTGGGAGAGCTGCTGAAGGAGGCAGGGGTCCCCGACGGCGTCTTCAACGTGGTGCAGGGCGATCGGGTCGCGGTCGACCGGATCCTGGAGCATCCCGACATCGCGGCGGTCTCCTTCGTGGGCTCGACCCCGGTGGCGCGACACATCTACGAGACCGGTACCAAGAACGGGAAGCGCGTCCAGGCGCTGGGCGGCGCCAAGAACCACATGGTGGTCCTGCCGGACGCCGACATCGAGATGGCGGCCGACGCCGCCGTCTCCGCCGCGTACGGGTCCGCCGGCGAGCGCTGCATGGCGATCAGCGTGGTCGTGGCGGTCGGCGACGTTGCCGATCCGCTGGTCGACGCGATCGAGCGGCGCCTGCCGAAGATCAAGGTGGGCCCAGGCAGCGACTCCGAGGCGGAGATGGGCCCGCTCATCACCCGCGAGCACCGTGACAAGGTGGCCTCGTACCTCGAGAGCGGCCCCGCCCAGGGCGCGACCCTTCGCGTCGACGGGCGGCAGCACGTCCTCTTCCAGGAGGGCAAGGGCTTCTTCCTGGGCGTCTCGCTGCTCGACAACGTGACGCCGGAGATGGAGTGCTACCGCAACGAGATCTTCGGGCCGGTGCTCGAGGTCGTGCGCGTTCCGACCTATGCCGATGCAATGCAGGTGATCGAGGACAACCCGTACGCCAACGGCACCGCCATTTACACCCGGGACGGCGGGGCGGCGCGCCAGTTCCAGTTCGACGTGAACGTGGGGATGGTCGGCATCAACGTGCCGATCCCGGTGCCGGTCGCCTACTACTCCTTCGGCGGCTGGAAGGCTTCGCTCTTCGGAGACCTGCACATGTACGGCCCCGAAGGGGTGCAGTTCTACACCCGGGCCAAAGTGGTCACCTCCCGCTGGCCCGATCCGGCGACGAGCAAGGTCGACCTGGGCTTCCCGCGCACCCGCTGACGCCGAAAGGCTCGCTCGACCTGCAAGGGTGCCTTCGATTGGCCGCGCCCTTGTGGTAGGTGTCCCCGTAACGCACACTGACTCGCCATGCCGCGTGAGCGAGGCACCGCCGAGCGCTTCCTGACGACGGTCGTGATGACCGACATCGTCGGCTCCACCGAGCACGCCGCGGAGCTCGGCGACAGCGCGTGGCGCGAGCTCCTCCAGCAGCATCACGCGCTCATCCGCGCCGAGCTGCGCCGTCATGGCGGACGTGAGATGGACACCGCCGGTGACGGATTTTTCGTCATCTTCGATGCACCCGCCACGGCGGTCGGATGCGTGCTGGCCATCGCCGACGAGGTTCGCACGCTGGGGCTCGAGATCCGCGCCGGGGTGCATGTCGGCGAAGTGCAGCAGATGGCCGGCAAGGTGACCGGCATCGCTGTCGTGATCGCCTCGCGCATCATGGCTGCTGGCGGCGGGGGTGAGGTGCTCGTCTCGGCGACGGTGCGCGACCTGACTGCGGGCTCAGGCCTGACCTTCGATGACCGAGGCCTCCGGCAGCTGAAGGGCGTGCCCGGGGAGTGGCGAATCTACGCGGTCAGCCGTGCCGAGGCGGCGGGAGTCGAAGCCGGCCTGCCGACGGAGGCCCTGGAACGGCGCGCCGCGGCAGTCCGTCGTGCTCAGGCACGTCCCATCTGGCAGCGTCGGCCACGGCTGATCGCGGCCATCGCTGGTGCGCTCGCCCTCCTTCTCGCGACGAGCGGCCTGCTGCTCTGGAAACCCTGGCAGCCGCCGGCCTTGGCCAGCGTCGCCGAGAATTCGGTCGGCGTGATCGACACTGGCCGCGCTGAAGTCATCGGCGAGACCAAGGTTGGGGAACGGCCGAGTGGGATCGCCGTGGGCGACGGCTATGTATGGGTAACGAATACCGGTGCCGATACCGTCTCCCAGATCGACCTCCAAAGCGGCGAGGTGCTGAGTCGGATCGCCGTTGGGCGATCTCCGAGTGGCGTCGCGGTTGCCGAGGGTTCGGTGTGGGTAGCCAACAGCGGCGATCGGACCATTACCAGGATCAACTCCGAGATCGGACAGGTGGTGGGCGAGCCCATCCAGGTTGGCAGTGGGCCCACGGCGATTGCTGCGGCGGGTTCGGTGCTCTGGGTGGCCAACTCGACCGACAGCACGGTGGTCTCGGTTGATGCCCAAACCGGCGAGGTAGGTCACAAGACCGGCGTGGGCGCAGGGCCTATTGCGCTGGCCGCCGACGATTCCGCCGTCTGGGTGGTCAGCGAAGACGGGGCAGCGGTCACAGAACTCGATCCGGTTACCGGCGTAACGATGGCGGATCCGATCCAGGTCGCAGCCCGGCCCACTGCGATTGCCCTGGACGATGACTCGGCATGGATCACGGCCGCGGATGGGACGATCACCAAGATCGACCGCGCCGCCCACCGGATCATCTCGACCATCGAAATTGGCGGATCCCTGACTGCCATCGCGATCAGCGGCATGTGGATCTGGGTCGGATCCCAGGACGGGCACATATATCGGGTCGATCCTACGAGGCAGGTGACGCTTCCAGAGCCGATCTCCACCGGCAGTGCGGTCGGCGCCCTGGCCGAGGTCGATGGGCAGGTATGGCTCGCGGCCCAGGCGTCGCCCGACAGCCATCGGGGAGGCACTCTGCGCGTGATTGCCCTCGAGTCCGTCCCGGCGCTCGATCCGCTCGAGTGGGCACTGACCATCCCGGGCCTCGAGGCTGACGGCCTGGTGGGCTATCGGCGCGCCGGCGGCGCAGCCGGGACCATCCTGTTGCCGGCGCTGGCGACCGCTGTTCCCCGACCGACGGACGGCGGCCTGACCTACACCTTCCAGCTGCGGCCGGAACTCGTGTATTCCACGGGGGAGTCCGTACGGGCGACCGATTTCCGGCGTGCGATCGAGCGCAGTTTCCAGGTGGCACCCAGCGGCGTCATTGGGCCCTTCTTTTACTCCACCATCATCGGTGCGGAGCGATGCATGCCCGACGGCGAAACGCCTGTGGCACGATGCGACCTGTCAGCCGGTATCGAGGCCGACGATGCCAAACGAATCGTCACGTTCCACCTCGGCGCGCCAGATCCCGATTTCCTCCCGAAACTGGCCCTGCCGTTCGCATTCCCGGTCCCCGAGGGGGTCCCGATGAATGAGACCATCGACGGAACGTTCCCGGGCACCGGCCCGTACATGGTGGCGCACGTGACCGCGACAGAGCTTCGTCTGGTGCGAAATCCGCGCTTCACGATCTTCGATACCGCCACACGACCCGATGGATTTCCCGACGAGATCGAATTCACCGTTGTCGGCACGCACGACATGAGCGCCGAGGAGGTCGACGCACGCCGCATCGGGATGGTCGAGCGGGGCGAGGCGGACCTCACCTCGTATCACATCGGATCGCGGACCTCGCCCGACTTGTTCGCTCCGATCAAAGACCGATACCCGGGTCAGTGGAAGGTCGGCTCGGTGTTGACGATCTACGTCAACATGAACACAGCGGTCCCCCCGTTCGATAGCGTCGAGGCCCGGCAGGCGGTCAACTACGCCATCGACCGGGCCCAGATGGCCGACCTCACCGGCGGACCGCCGGACGCGGCCATCACCTGCCAGCTCCTGCCGCGCGGGTGGCCCGGATACCAGCCGTACTGCCCGTACACGCGGAGCCCTGACGAGGGAGGTCGCTGGAGCGCACCCGACCTCACGACGGCGCAGCGGCTCGTCGACGCCAGCGGCACCAGAGGAGCGGAGGTGGTGGTGGGCCCGACATTCCCGGACTTCCAGGGCCAGCTCGACTACCTTGCGTCAGTCCTGACCGATCTTGGCTACCGGGTCACCGTCGACCGCACCACCGATGACGCCGCGATCTATGACATATGGGCCTCGGGCCGGACGAAGATCTCGATCATTGGCTGGATCCCTGACATCCTGGCCCCGAGCACCTTTCTGGGCCTGCTCACCTGTGGCGGAGACTGGAGCGGGGTCACCAACTTCTGTGACGCAGAATTCGATGCCGCCTACCACCACGCCCTGGAACTGCAGACGACCGATCGGGCAGCCGCCGTGGCCGCGTGGGCAGCGCTCGATCACCGGGCCGTCGACCTGGCGATACTCGCACCGCTGGTGAACCCGGGCGCCGACTTCGTCTCGGAACGGGTCGGCAACTATCAGTACAGCCCGGCCTACGAAGCGCTCTTCGACCAGATGTGGGTGCAGTAGCCGGCAGCGCGTTCGCGTGTCACGGGGCAATCCATCGGTACCGACGAGCACTCCTCGACCCTCTGCCACAATGGCTGCGCCATGACCGACCGATTCGAGACGCTGGCGGTTCACGCCGGCGCGGAGCCCGACGAGATCAGCGGTGGCGTCTCGCCGTCGATCCAGATGAGCGCGACCTTCCGCCAGGACGGCGTCGGCAAGCCGCGCGGGGGCTACGAATACGGGCGCAGCGGTAACCCGACCCGCCAGGCGCTGGAGGCCGCGATTGCGGAGCTGGAGGGTGGGACCCACGGGCTTGCCTACGCGTCAGGCCTGGCGGCGACGCAGAACGTCCTCTACCTGCTCGAGCCGGGCGATCGGCTGATCCTGTCGGACGACGCGTATGGAGGCACCTGGCGCCTGGCGTCGAAGGTCTGGAGCCGATACGGGGTGCAGACCGATGCGGTTGACCTGCGCGACCTTGACGCGTTGGCCGCGGCGCTGGGCGGGACGTCGGCACCGCGCATGGTCTGGGTCGAGACGCCGACCAACCCGCTCCTCAAGGTGGTCGACATCAGCGCCGTGGCGCGTCTTGCAGCCTCTGCCGGTGCCCTGACTGTGGTTGACAACACGTTCGCGACCCCGTTCCTGCAGCGGCCGCTGGAGCTGGGCGCGGATGTGGTCATGCATTCGGCTACGAAGTACCTGTCCGGACACTCGGACGTGATCAGCGGCCTGCTGGCCACGCGGCGTGACGACCTCGAAGAGCGCCTGCGCTTCCACCAGAACGCCGCTGGCGCAGTGCCGTCGCCCTTCGACTGCTGGCTGGTGATGCGGGGCATGCGTACAGTTGCGGTGCGCATGGAGCGGGCCTCGGCCAACGCGGCCGCCATCGCCGAATGGCTTGCCGGCCGAGACGAGATCTCGAAGGTGTACTACCCGGGCCTGGTCGATCATCCACAGCACGAGCTGGCGAAGCGGCAGATGCGCCTCCCCGGGGCGATGCTCAGCTTCGAGCTGAAGGCCGGCGAGCCGGCCGCGCGCCGCCTGGCGGAGGCGACCCGCCTCTTCACGCTGGCCGAGTCGCTGGGCGCAGTCGAGTCGTTGATCGAGCTGCCGGCGGTGATGACCCACCTCTCCGCTGCCGGCTCACCGCTCGAGGTCCCGGCGGGGCTGGTGCGCCTCTCGGTGGGGATCGAGGCGGTCGAGGACCTGCTTGCCGACCTGGAGGCGGCGCTGCAGGCAGCGTCCGCTTGACGATGCGCGACGAGCTCCCGCCGCAGCTCCCCGAGGACGGGCCGACCAGGCTGGTCGAGGGCAATGACGGCGAGCTGGTCGAGCGCCTCTCCGGCGGCACCGCCACGCTGCTGCTGGTG
>JBDTMU010000017.1:0-13769 GCA_039934115.1 Chloroflexota bacterium
CAGGTCGAGCAGCCAGCCGAAGTCCTGGCGCTGGGTCTTGTGGCAGTCCATCGCGGCCAACTTGGCGGCCGCCCAGGCGCTGACGTCCAGGAAGGTGGTGATCTCGGCCTCGGGGATGCCGAACGACTCCTCCTCGGCGGTCTCAGGCGCATCGGCCTTGGCGGCATCGGCCGTGGCGGCATCGGCCTTGGCGGCATCGGCTTCGGCGTCGAAGTCCCACGGCAGCTTGATGCCGCGCTCCTTCATCTCGGCCATCACGGCAAGCCATCGGTCGCGGTTGAAGGCGACCTCATAGAACTTGTCCACCGCGAAGGCAGGCCCCGCATCCGCGTAGCGCGAGGGGTCCGCAGCAGCCTGCATCGCCGCCACCCCGATGCGATGGGCGTTGATGTGGTCGGGATGCCCGTAGTTGCCGTTGGCGTCGTAGGTGACCATCACCGCCGGCTGCGCCTCGCGGATGACCGACACGAGCCGCCCGGTCGCCTCCTCCAGATCGGCCTTCCAGAAGCACTCTGGATGGGCGTTCGCCTCGGTATCCATCATCCCGCTGTCGCGGTAGCCAAGCCGATGCTCATGCAGCTCGCCGGGGCCATTGCCACGCAGCGCGGCGACCGAGCATTCCAGCTCCGCCGCGCGGATCTCGCGCATGCGTGGCTTTGCCTCTTCGGGGTCGAGCGACGGATCGTGGATCTCCCCCTCCTCGCCACCGGTGCACACCACCAGGTCGACCCGGCGCCCCTCGGCGATCGACCGGGCGATCAGGCCGCCGGTGGCGAAGACCTCGTCGTCGGGATGGGCGTGGACGAGCAGCAGCCCCGGGGGCCGCGCCGGCTCAAGCGACATGTAGCTCGTCCGCACCCACTCCTGCGGCGAGCATGGCGGCTCGCGCGTCGCGGTACCCCAGCTCGACCATGCGGGCCACGCGGCCGAACTGCAGGCCCGAGTTGAGACCGAGCCGTGGCCGGATCATCAGGTCGGCCTCCTCAACGTGGACCGGGTCCGCCCAGCGCGTTGCCAGGAGGGCGGCATAGCGGCGGGCGGTGAGGGCATCGGCCGGGCTTCCGGTCCCCAGGCGACCGCCCAGGCGACGGAGCAGCGAGGCGACCGGCGGCGACGCGAGCAGGCCGGGCTTGGGAATGTCGATCCAGACGCCGATGACGGGCGCGCTCGACAGGCTCCTGGCGAGGCTGACCGGCACCGATTCCCAGGGACCGGCGTCGCACCAGACGCCGCCTTCGATGGCGGTCGGCGGGAAGACGATCGGCACCGCGATGCTGCGCTCGAGGGCGTCGAGCAGCCGGCCCGAGGTGATGGCCGTGGGCCGGCCCGCGACCAGGTCGTAGGCGGAGACGGCCAGGGGGAGCGGCAGCTCCTCGATCAACGGGTCGCCCCCCAGGATCGCTCGCAGGTGCTCGAGCAGCGGTCGCGGATCGAAGAGGGCGAGCCGCCCGCCGCGCCGCACGCTGCGCGAGACGGAGAACTCCCCCGCCAGCCGTTCCATCTCGCGAGGCGCCAGGCCCGCGGCAATCCCGGCTCCCACGATCGCACCGATGCTGGTGCCCACCACCAGGCCCGGGCGCAGCCCGGCCTCATCGAGCGCCTGCGCCACCCCGATGTGCGCCCAGCCGCGACCCCCGCCGCCACCGAGCGCCAGGGTGAATCCGGACCGCAGCACCCGCATCATCGGCCTACATGCTCTTCGCACTCGCACAGCTCGCGGAGCTTGGTGTAGGTGAAGAGGCCGGTGTCGTGGCCGTCGGCCCAGATGGGGGCCAGGGCGTATCGGCCAATCCATTTCACGCGCTCCATGGTCGTCTGCTGCTCGGTGAAGACCATGTCGAGGGTCACGATGCCCGGCATGTTCCCCTCACCCGAGCAGAGCGCGCACGGGCATTCACGACGCAGCGTGGTCCAGCGCCACTCGCCCAGGTGGCCGTCATCCCAGCGGATGCGCATCAGGCGGGCGGTGTCGTCCAGCTCGACGGCGATCGGGTTGATGATCTGTTGCATCAGGGGACCCACGACTGCAGCACGCCCAGCCATTCAGCGCCGAACGAGGCGCCGTTGCTGGTGAGCGCCGACGCCGCCTTACCGTCGACCAGGTCCCAGACGTAGAGGTTCTGGCGCACGCCCCCGCCCACGAGGACGCCGAGCGTGAAAACGACCTCGTTGCCGCCGCCTGCCCAGCGGAGGTGGCTCACCAGTCCGGTGAACTTGACCGATGCCTTTGCCACCCCGTCGTGTCCCTTCAATGTGAGGGTCGAAACCCCCGACACCTCGGTCACCTCCACCTGCATCTTCTGGTCGGGCGACCAGAGGACCGGCTGGGCGGCCACCTCGGTGTAGCTCCCGTCAGCCGGGTCGATCCGGTACGTCTTGGTCGGCTCGCCCAGGATCCAGGCCACGACATGGCCGTCGACCGTCACGTACAGCCGCACGATGCCGCCGTTGTCGGCGAACTGAGCCTCCCTGAGGGCGGGGTCCGCGATGATCTCGGCGTGGGGGTAGGTGATCGTGGTCATGATCTCGGTCGCCCCGGTCTCGAAGTCGATCTTGAGCACTTCCGCCGTGTCGTTCGTCCCCGCCGCCACGATGCGCAGGCCGTAGAGCGTGGTCGAGTCGTCGGCGAAGGCGATCGCGTCCACCGGGCTGGTGAGGGTGCGTGCAGCCTGCCCCGCCACGATGGCGACCGCCTGCCCGGAGACGATCGCTGCGCCGAGGCGCCCATCCGGGGCCCAGGCGTATTTGCCGACCCCCTGGGCGTCCTCCAGCAGCACCACCGGGTCGGTGGTGGTGGAGAAGTCGCGACGCGAGAGGCGGATCGGCGAGGAGGCGGTCGCGCGGTCCTGGTAGGTCATCTCGAGCGCGCCGAAGGCGGGCTCCGGCGTGGCGGTTGGCCCGGTCGACGGCACGATCGACGCCGAGGCGGCCGGGGCTCCGCTGCCGCTGGCCTGGGCCGATGCCGAGGCCGAGGCGGAGGGGCTCGGCAGGCCGGAGACTCCCTCGGGGCCGATGAAGATGAGCGCCATCAGCACGACCACGATCCCCGTCAGTGCCAGCAGCAGGCCGATCAGCCAGGGCACCGCCTGCTCGGCGGTGGTCGGACGACGGCGATCCCCGTCGCGCTTGGGGTCCCAGTCGTCGGAGTCGTCGTCGAGCGAGGTGGTCGTGGGCGCGGACTCGGTCTCCGGGCTCGGCAGGGTGCGCTCCGGCTCGGGGACGAGCTCTGGCTCTGGTTCTGGCTCTGGTTCCGGCTCGGGCTCGGGCTCCGGTTCGGGCTCGGGCTCTGGTTCCGGCTCTGGTTCCGGCTCGGGCTCGGGCTCCGGCTCGGGCTCGGGCTCCGGTTCGGGCTCGGGCTCTGGTTCCGGCTCCGGTTCGGGCTCCGGCTCTGGCTCGGGCTCGGGCTCGGGCTCGGCCGGTTGCTGCGGGGTCGGGTCGTACCATCGGGGTCGCCATGGCTCGGCCGGCGGCTCCTGGCCCGGCTCGCCGGGGCGGTCACGATCCCGCTCGGGCCAGCGCGGCCCTTCGTCGAAGCCGCTCATCGGCGGCCTCTCAAGCCGGTGACCAATCCCACGACCTGATCATAGCGAAGGCTCACCACAACGATCCCGACCAGCACCAGCGCGGTACCGATCAGGAGGCGCGCGTCGAGCACCTCGCCCAGGAACACGACGCCCAGCGTGACCCCCACCACCGGAAACAGGTAGGTGACCATGGCGGCCACCGTCGCGTCCAGGTGCGAGATCAGGAAATACAGGAGCATGAAGGCTAAGAACGAGCCCAGCAGCCCCAGCCACAGCACAGCGATGATGCTGTCGGTCTGGGTGGGGAGCGCGAGGTTCGCCCCGCTGATCAGCCCAAAGAACCAGATGTAGACCGCGCCGAAGACGAGGTTGCCGGCCGCAACCACGTTGCGTGGGGTTCCATGCACCAGCGCCTTCGACACCGAGGCCCCGACCGCGTACGAGATCGCCGCCACGGTGACCGCGGCAACGCCGATCAGCGCCAGCGGATCGCCCCTCAGCGCGAACTCCCGGGAGGCGAGCAGGGCGGCGCCGGCGAAGCCCGTCACCAGGCCGATCACCCGCACCAACGTCACCGACTCGGTGTGGAGGATCGTCCCGGCCAGGACCAGGCTGAAGATGGGCGTCAGCGAGTTGAGCACCGCGGCGGTGCCCGAGTCGATGTACTGCTCACCCCAGGTGATGAGGAAGAACGGGAGGGCGGTGGCGACCATCCCCAGGGCGGCCATCGGGACGAGCTCACGGAACGTCCGGGGGAACTTCTCGCCGGTGAGGCGCACGTAGATGAGCATGGCCACCGCACCCAGGCTGACCCGATAGGCGACCAGCGTGGCGGGGTCCATCTCGTCCACGCCGATCTTGATCCAGAGGAACGAGGAGCCCCAAATCAGGCCTAGTAAGATGAAGGCAGCCGGGACCAGCCAGGGGCGATTCGCCATCGGCGAAGGGTACCGGGAAGGAACGGGATATGCCGACGCATCGCGTGGCCGCCTGCCAGATCGATCCGCAGCTCGGGGAGGTTGAGGCGAACCTCGAGCGGATCGGGCGTGCCGTGGCCGAGGCCGCTGCCGCCGGGGCCGTGCTCGCCGTCCTGCCCGAGGCCGCCGTCACCGGGTACGCCTTCGGCTCGCTCGAGGAGGCGCGGCCCGTTGCCCGGCGCGCGGGCGTGGTCACCCAGAAGGTCCTCGCCGGCCTGGCCGAGGTGCACCGCATGACGGTCATCTGCGGCACCCTGGAGGCACAGGGCGACGAGGTCTTCAACGCCGCACTGGTCGCCACCCCGGATGGCCGGAGCTACACCTACCGCAAGATGCATCTTCCCTTCCTGGGGGTCGACCGATTCACCACCCCCGGACCCGATGCGCCGAGCGTGATCGAAGTCGGCGGCCTGCGCATCGGCGTCCTCATCTGCTACGACCTGCGCTTCCCTGAGGCCGCCCGCATGTGCGCCCTCGACGGGGCCGATCTCATCGCCCTGCCGACCAACTGGCCGGTGGGCGTCGACTTCCACCCCGGCATCTTCGCCCCCTCCCGCGCGGCGGAGAATCACTGCTACCTGCTGGCCTGTGACCGGGTCGGCACCGAGCGCGGGACGACCTTCATCGGTCGCTCGGTGCTGATCGATTACGACGGGAAGCAGCTGGCCGTCGCCAGCGACATGAAGGAGGAGCTACTGGTCGGCGAGATCGACCCCGAGGCCGCCCGCCGGACCCACGTTCGGCGACAACCCGGCGAGCACGAGTGGGACACGATGGCCGACCGACGGCCGGGGCTGTATCGGCGCCTGCTCGCTCCCGCGGTCGACCGTGAGCACACCGCGGGTGCGAACCTCTTCTCCGGGGACGTCGAGTAGGCGTCGGTCAGTCGCCGCGCTGGCGCGGCGCATCGGTCAATCGGAGGCGGCCCACATCACGAAGCCGCACACGAAGACGCCCGACACCAGGCCGATGAAGGCCGCGGTCCCCTCCGGACCGGATCCAAGGTGGACCGGCGCGATGAGGTTGATGACCTGCAACCCTACGATCATGTAGAGCAGCCATCCAACGCTGAGGACGGCCGCGATGATCGCCTTGGTTCGGCGGGTGAACGTCACGGGACGCATCCTAGCAAACGGGCCCGGACCTGGTGTTCACCCCCAGGCCGACGCTCCGTGGACCGCCAGGGGTAATAAGCCCGCGCAAAGCGTGGAGTAAGGGGGCCGAGTTAGCATCGGCTGATGGCCGCGACGTTTCGTCGCCGTCCGCTGGACACCGGTCGAGAGCGCGCCCGATACCTGCGCCGTCGCTTCGGGGCCGAGCTCCGCCAGGCACGTGTCGTCGCCGGGTTGACACAGTCGTTGATGGCGCGCCGGGCTGGCGTGAGCCAGAGCTTTGCGAGCAGCGTGGAACGCGGGACCCGCGGTGCAACGCTGGAGGTTGCCTGCCGTCTGGCAGCGGCTGTGGGTGGTGAGCTCGCGATGCGGCTGTATCCAGCCGATGGTGTTTCCCTTCGAGACTCCGGACAGCTTGGGTTGGCTCAAACGATCGTCGCCGGGTCGCATGCATCCTGGCACGCTCGCATGGAGGTTCCGGTCAGCGCCGGAGATCGTCGCGCTGCCGATCTGCTTCTCGAGGGGGCCGAGGAAGTCCTGCATCTTGAGATCGAACGCAGCCTGACCGATCTGCAGGCGCAGGTGCGGTCGGCGAATCTGAAGCGCGACCAACTCGCCACGAGATACGACCGGCCGCTCAGGCTGATCATTGCCGTTCCGGACACCGCCGCCGCGCGGCTGGTGATCCGGCAGCTCGACCCGCTGCTAATGAGGACCTTCAGGATCGCATCCCGTCAGATCGCGCGGGCGATTGCCCACGGCGGAGCGGTGCGTGGCGACGGAGTCCTGTTCGTGCAGGAGTCCCGTTGGCGCCAGCGGATCGAGCGTCAGCACGGGTCCAGAACCTGAAGTGCTACACGCGATGCACAGCGCGACATCTGCCCCTTCATCAGCACGTCAGGTTCTACGCCCAAGCCCCCAACGCGCGATTGCAGTGCTGTGAGAACTAGAGGTTCTACCTCGCGCTGGATCGGTGGCCTCGGTCGCCGGCTGCCAAGGGGCAAGTACCCGAGGCACGTACGGGCGGCTAGTCCTCTCCCCGACCTGACTGCTCGCGGATCGAGGAGACGATCCCCTCGTCCGCCAGAGTCGTGACGTCGCCCAGGGGCCGCTTCTCAGCGATGTCGCGCAGCAGGCGACGCATGATCTTGCCGGAGCGGGTCTTGGGAAGGTCCGGCGTGAACATGATCTGCTTGGGCCGCGCCAGCTTCCCGATCACCTCGGCGACGTGCTCCCGCAGCTCCGTCGCCAGCGCATCGGAGGCCTCGAACCCCGAGCGCAGGATGACGTAGGAGAAGATCGCCTGGCCGGTGATCGGGTCGGTCCGGCCGACGACGGCGGCCTCGGCAACGGCGGGGTGCGAGACGAGGGCCGACTCCACCTCGGTTGTCGAGATGCGGTGGCCTGAGATGTTCATCACGTCGTCGACGCGGCCTAGGAGCCAGTAGTAGCCCTCGTCGTCGCGCTTGCAGCCGTCCCCCGCGAAGTATCGGCCCGGATAGCGGGACCAGTAGGTCTCGACGTACCGCTCGTGGTCGCCGTAGATGCCGCGCAGCATGGCGGGCCACGGCCGCTCGAGCACGAGGTACCCCCCGCCACCGAGCGGCACGGAGTTGCCGGCCTCGTCGACGACGTCCGCCTTGACGCCCGGGAACGGGAAGGTGGCGCTCCCCGGCTTGGTGATGGTGAGCCCCGGCAGTGGCGTGATCAGGATCATGCCGGTCTCGGTCTGCCACCAGGTGTCGACCACCGGGCAGCGCTCTCCCCCGATGTACTCCCAGTACCAGGCCCACGCCTCGGGGTTGATCGGCTCACCAACTGAGCCGAGCAGCCGGAGGGAGCTGAGGTCGTCGGCAGCGAAGACCTCGTGCCCGTACTTCATCAGGGCGCGGATGGCGGTGGGGGCGGTGTACAGGATGGTGGCGTGGTATCGGGCGGCGATCTGGGCCCATCGGTCCTTGTCGGGAAAGTCGATGGCACCCTCGTAGATGATCCCCGTGGTCGCGTTGGCGAGCGGCCCGTAGACGATGTACGAATGGCCGGTCACCCAGCCGATGTCGGCCATGCACCAGTACACGTCGTCCGGCTTGATGTCGAAGATGAGCCGATGGGTGGCCGCGGTCCCGACCAGGTAGCCCGCGGTGGTGTGCATGATCCCCTTGGGCTTGGCCGTCGTGCCGGAGGTGTACAGGAGGTAGAGGAGGTCCTCCGAGTCCATCGGCTCGGGGGTGGCTTCGGTTGCCTGGTCCGCGGTCAGCTCGTGCCACCAGTGGTCGCGACCTTCCGTCCACTCCACGGGGTCGCCCGTGCGCTTGACGACGACACAGTTTTGGACCGATGGACTCCTTGACATCGCGTCGTCCGCGTTGACCTTCAGGGGCACCGTTGCGCCCTTGCGGTAGCCGCCGTCGGCGGTGATCACCGTGGTGCACTGCGCGTCGTCGATGCGGCCGGCGAGGGCGTCGGCCGAGAAGCCCCCGAAGACGACGGAGTGGGGCGCCCCGATCCGTGCACAGGCCAGCATGGCGATGGGCAGCTCGGGGATCATCGGCATGTAGATGGCGACCTTGTCGCCCTTGTTGACGCCGAGCTCGCGGAGGGCGTTGGCGAGCCGGCAGGTCTCGTCGAGGAGGTCCTGGTAGGTCAGCGTTCGCCTGTCGCCCGGCTCGCCTTCCCAGTAGTAGGCGACCTTGTCTCCGTGGCCTGCGCTGACGTGACGGTCGAGGCAGTTGACGCTGATGTTCAGCTTGCCGCCGACGAACCACTTGGCGTAGGGGAGCTGCCAGTCCAGGAGCTGGGCCCAGGGCTCGATCCAGTCGATCCGCTCGGCCTCGCTTGCCCAGAAATCGCGAAATCCCTCCTCGGTCGCGGTCCGCGTGTAGATCTCCGGGTCGTTGGCAGTGGCCTGGGCCATGAATGCCGGAGGCGGCGGGAAGGTGCGCTCCTCGCGCAGCAGGTTCTCGATCGTGGCGGCCTCGGCCGCGGGTTCGACAGGTTCGGCGCTCCGCTGGGTGGATTCGTCAGCCATGGTGCTCGATGCGGTGGAGCCGGGCGATGATCGCGTTGAGCATCGGGATCGCCATTTCGGGGTGCTCTTCGAGCGACGCCTTGAACTCCCAGGCGCTGATCAGGAGGCAGTCGAGCTCGTCCTCGGCCACGACCGTGGCCGTTCGACCGTGCGCCTCGATCAGTGCCAGCTCCCCGAAGAACTCGCCCGGGCCCATGCGCCCGACTTTCTTACCTTCCTGCTCGACGCTGGCATGGCCGTCGACAATCAGGTACAGCACCGTCGCGGGATCGCCCTCGCGCACCACCGCCTGGCCGGCCGCGTAATGAGCTTCGCGTGCCGTGCGCAGGACCTGCTGGCGCGCGCGCTTGCCGAGGGGTGCCAGCAGAGGGATCGAGGCCAGGCGCTCGTCGTCCATCGGGGCACATGCTAGGGCGTGCGCGCTGCGCGCGGAAGCGGTTTCGTGGGCCGCTCGTTGCGAGCCGGGCGGACGAAGAGGATGCCGTCTCCTCCCACGCGTTCGCCATTGCGCAGCGCCGATGCGATCCTTCTCGACGGGATCGGCATCGTCTGCGCAATCAGATGAGAGAAGGGTGCCAGGCGCTCGCGACTCTTCGCCGTGGCTGGCACCGCGATCACAAGCCGGATCGGTCTCTCGTCCTGAGCCGCCATGAGCTGGCGCTTGACCTGAGCCGACCTGAGTTGCGCCTGAAAATCCACAAGCGCGCGTTCGATCTCGATGTGAACGATCTCCGTAGGTGCGGTAAGGAGCAGATCCGCCGCGCGAGGATCACCGGTAGCCACGGGCACCTCGAGCCGTGGGCGCCAGTTCGGATGTGCCGCGCCGACGATCACCTGCGCCAACGCCATTTGCCCGGAGTCCCGGAGGCGAACAGTGGCCACCGGGTAGAGCCGCCAGCCGAGCTCGTGCCCGCAGGCCGCCGCCAGCCGACATCGGGCCTCGAGCGAGACATCGAGCAATCCGCGCTCGGCTTTGCTGACCTCGGTCTGGCTGGTGCCCGCCAGTGATGCGAGCCGCGCCTGACTCAGGCCGGCTGTTAGGCGCGCGATCCGAAGTTCGCGTCCAAAGGCCGTCGCCAGGTATCTGGATCGTCCGCGTCCCGTGTCTGCGGGCCGAGCACGAAAGTTGCGCATGAGCCCAGCATGCCGCGAGGGACCTTACGGAGCGCGTATCGGCTCGTTATTACCTCTCGTGCTGTTACAGCGCACTTATTCGAATCGCGCGTTTGGATCAGCACTCAGGGTGCTAAATCGGGCCATCCAGGGTGATAACGGGCCGGATTGCCCCTGAAAAGCTCCGTAGTAGCACGTCATGTACTAAGGGCCCGATGACTCGGGTGCCGCGGGAGCCTGAGCCGGGACCAGGGCAACCAGGGCAGCGGCACCCAGGTACGAGGCGGCCATCAGGACAAAGGCGACGGGATACCCCCACGAAGCTGCGACGTTCCCGATCACGAACGCCCAGAAAGCCCCGATCCCGAAGGCACAGGTGAAATAGACGCTGAACGCGACGTCGCGGGTGGGGCCCGAGGCGCGGTCGGCGAGGAAGGCCTGAAGGACGGGCGACTCCGAGAAGACGGCAGTCCCGAACGGCAGCAGCAGCGGCACGAGCAGGACCAGGTTGGAGCCCGCGGCCAGGAAAGCGAGGACCCCCAAAGCGGAGAGGAGGTAGTAGGCGACCAGGGTGCGTCGCCGGCCGAAGTGATCGGAGAGCCAGCCGGCGAGCAACGGTCCAACCACCGCGCCGACCAGCAGAAGGGCGTAGAGCACTGCGGTCGTCCCCTCCGAGATCCCCAAAGGCCCGCGCAGGTAGAGCAGCATGAACGGCGCAACGATGTCCAGGCCGCGTCCGCCGGCGGCGATCAGCGAGGCGCCGAGGATCAGCCGAAGGTCCCGCCGGCCGAGCACGGATCCCAGCTGCCCGCGCACTGAGCCGGAACGGCGCGCACGAGCCCGATAGGCGGCGCCATCCTCGCGGACTCGCCACAGGATCAACGAGCCGGTCAACAAAGCCGGGACGCCGAACAGAGCAAGCGTTGTCTGCCAGCCCACGGACCCGATCAAGGCAAGGCCCAAGAACGGAACGAGCACGGTCCCCACGTTGCCCCCGCTGATGTGGGCGCTGATCGCGAACCCGCGCCGCTCGGGTGGATAGACGTCTGAGAGCAGGGCATTCCCAATCACGTGCTGCGGGCTGGACCCGATGCGCGCGAAGGAGATGGCGGCCAGCAGCTGCCCCAGCGACCGCGTCAGCCCAGACACGAGGAGCCCAACTCCGAAGAGCAGCTGACCGCCACCCAGGAGGACGGGCCGAGACACCCATCGGGTCAGGAATCCGTACAGCAGCTGCATCGAGCCGCCGACCGCGGTGGTGACGGCGATGAACAGGCCGATGTCCCGGGGGTTGAGCGCGAACTCCACGATGATGATCGGGTAGATCAGCGGCATCAGCGCCGACTGGGCGTGGATCACGGCGTGCGACAGGGCGAGGAGCGCGAGGGTCAAGCGTGGGCGCGGAGGATCGGTCAAGCAGACACCACCGGGCGCCCCGGCACCTCGACGCGTGCCTTGCCCTTGCCGACCAGCTGCCACCAGGCCAGGCCGATGAAGAGGGTCGTGGCTCCCGCCCCGACCAGGAAGCCGGCCGGCGGACCCCAGGCCTGGGCCACGCTGCCGGCGAAGAGACCGCCGATCGGGGCCGAACCGGCGAAGACGGTGACGTACAGCGCCATGACCCGGCCGCGCAGGGCATCGGGCACGCTGCGCTGAACCATGATGTTGATGGTGTTGACCATCAGCATCGACGCGAGCCCCACGACCACGATGAGAGGGAAGGCAGCGAGCGCGGTGCGTGAGAGGCCGAGGCCGGCCTCGAACACGGCGAAGGCGATCCCGCCTCCCAGGATCATCCCCACCAACGGTCGACGGGAGCCGATGAAGGCGAGCGCCAGCGATCCGAGCAGCGATCCGACACCCATGGCCGCAAAGAGCGCGCCGAACCCATCGGCGTCCAGGTTCAGGGTGTACTTGGCGAAGAGCGGGAGCAGCGTCTGGAAGTTCATCCCGAAGGTTCCCACACCGGCCAGCAGCACCAGCGGCCAGAGGACGGTGGGGGTGCGGAGGGCATAGCCGATCCCCTCGGACAGGCTGGAGCGGATCGAGGGGTGCGGCTCGAGCCGCGGGAGCCGCAGCATGGCGGCGGGGTCCATCCGTCGCAGCGCCTCCAGCACGCCCAGGTAGCTCACCGCGTTGATCGCGAAGTTGAACGCGGGGCCGAACAGCGCGAGAGTGATCCCCGCCACGGCCGGCCCGATGACGCGGGCCAGGTTGAACGACGCCGAGTTGAGGGTGATGGCGTTCATCAGGTCCTCGCGCGGCACCAGCTCCGCGGCGAAGGACTGGCGCACCGGCATGTCGAGCGCGTTGACGAAGCCCAGCGCCAGGGCCAGCACCATGATGTGCCAGATCTGGACCACATCGGTCGCGGTCAGCGCGAAGAGGACGGCCGCCTGCAACGCGGCGACCGACTGGGTGAAGATCAGCAGCCGTCGCTTGTCGACGCGATCGGCGAGCACCCCGCCCAGCGGGGCGAGCGCGAGTGACGGCGCGAACTGCAGGGCGACCACGATGCCCAGCTGGATGTAGCTGCCGCCGAGCAGCAGCACCAGCCACGGCTGGCTGACCGACTGCATCCAGGTGCCGGCCAGGCTGACGATCTGGCCGATCCAGTACAGGCGGAAGTTCCGGTGGCGGACGGCGCTGAAGCCGCGCCCCATGACGAGCATTGATGGGAATGCTACCGGTCCGCGGCGGGTCGACGCCGCTCCCCCGGATGCCGCATGCTGACTCCCCATGCGACGACCGATCGCCCACCTGAGCGGTGCCGCGGCGGTGCTTGCCGTGCTGGTGGCGGTGTCGTTGACGCTTGCCCCCGGCGCGATCTCTCCCGGTGAGCTGCCTCCCGCCGCGGCGTCACGCCTGCCCGCTGCCAGCCCGAAAGCCACCCAGCCACTGCCCGACAGCACGGATCTGCCCGATGCCAGTCGGCCCTCCCAGCACGTGGAAGCAGGCGGCGGAACCGCCCAACCGATCGACCTCGTTCCCGTCTCCGAGGCGGAGGCGGCCGCGCTGCAGGCCGCGGTTGATCGGGCTCGAACGGCCTTCGGCCTGACCTCGGTGGCGATCGGCGTCTCGGCCGGTGCGCAGCTGGGCTGGAGCGGCGCCTCCGGACCGCCGCGCAGCGGTTCCACCACGCCACTGAGCGGCAGGACTCCGTTCGCGATCGCCAGCGTCACCAAGACCTTCACTGCGGCGATCGTGCTGCAGCTGGTGGAGGAGGGCAGCGTGAAGCTCGACGCGGCCGTGAACGATTACCTCCCAGAGCTGACGATCGCCCGCGGCGTGACGGTGCGCCAGCTGCTCAGCCACACCTCGGGGATCGCTGACCTCCTGGCGCCGATGCGCAACCGGCTTAACGCCGAACCGTCACGCATCTGGCAGCCGGCCGAGGTGCTGGCCCAGCTCGGGCCGTCAGCCTTTGCGCCGGGGACGAGCTGGGCCTACTCGAACACGAACTACCTGATCGCCGGGATGCTGGTCGAGCGCATCACCGGCCACCCGTTTGCCGATGAGCTGGAGCGTCGCATCACCGGCCCGCTGCAGCTTCTCGGCACCGGGGTGCCCGCAAAGGGCACGCTCCCCTATCTGATGGGCGTCTCGTGGACGAGCGCGTTCTGGACATCGGCCATGCTCGACTCGAATGCGGCTGACCTGGTGCGCTGGGCTGACGCGCTGTACGGCGGCGCCATCCTGCGAGCGGACAGCCTGGCGCAGATGCTTGACTTCAACGACGAGGGGTACGGACTGGGTGCGGAGCAGTATCGGTTCGGCGGGCTGACAGGCTACGGCCATTCAGGGCTGCTGCGCGGCTACACCACCCTGCTGGTGCACCTTCCGGATGCGCACCTGACCGTGGCGCTGCTGGCGACCGGGCACCTCTTCGACGCCGCCGCCCTGCTCAGCTATTCGGGGCCGGGGGCTCCTTCGATCCTTTCGCTGGCCGGGGAGCTGTCTCCGAGCTGAACAGGATGTCGCGGATCACCGGCAATGACGGCGAGCCGTGGGCCAG
>JBDTMU010000018.1:0-13403 GCA_039934115.1 Chloroflexota bacterium
CCGACCTGCGCTTCAGCCTGATCGAGCCGCTGCGCTACCTCTTCAAGGACGAGGTTCGCAACGTCGGGGTGGAGCTCGGCCTGCCCGAGGCCATGGTCCTGCGCCAACCCTTCCCGGGGCCAGGCCTCGCCATCCGGATCATCGGCGAGGTGACTGCCGACCGGCTCGAGACGCTCCGCGAGGCCGACTGGATCGTGATCGACGAGATCAAGGCGGCCGGGCTGTATCGGTCCCTGTGGCAATCCTTCGCGATCCTGACGCCGGTCCGATCCGTGGGCGTGATGGGCGACGGGAGGACCTACGCCAACGTCGTGGCGGTGCGAGCGGTGACCTCAGAGGACGGCATGACCGCAGATTGGGCGCGGCTTCCCTACGACCTGCTGGCCAGGATCAGCTCACGCATCGTGAACGAGGTGGCCGGCGTCAACCGCGTCGTCTACGACATCAGCAGCAAGCCGCCGGCAACGATCGAATGGGAGTGAGCCTGGGCTAGGGACCCAGATACGCGGCCGGTAACGATGGTTGGCTGATCCGGGATAGGATTGCGACAGATGTCCAACTGGTTCGACAAGCTTCTGGAGGAGCTGCAGCGCCGGCAGGCTGAGCAGGATGCCCAACGAGAGGGCCGACCGATTCCCCCGTCCGGCCCGCGACGCACCCGCGGCAACGGGCATGACCGATCTGCCGCTGAGGAGGAACCGCCTCCATTTGGGCCTGGAGGGCGACGGATCCTCCGGCCGGGGGGCGCCGGGCGAGGCCCTCGCTGGGGACTGTGGATAGGGGTCGCCGTCGTCGCCTTCGTGGTCTTCGGCCTCCTGGGCGGCATCGTGAACCTGATCACCGACCTGATGTGGTACAACGCCCTGGGTCGGACCAGCGTGCTGACCACCCGTCTGTGGTCCCAGGTCGGCCTCTTCGTGGTCGGCTTCCTGGCATTCGCGCTTCCGGCTATCGCCAGCATCCTGCTTGCGCGTCGGATCGCGCCGCAGGTGCCGGTGCGGCGCATCGGCCAGTTCGAGATCCCGGACGTGTCGCGCGCGGTCACCCTCGCGCTGATCGCCCTGGCGCTGCTGCTCGCCCTCATCTCCGCGGCCGCGTGGAGCGGCAGCTGGGAGACGGTCCTGCTCTTCGCCAACGGCGGCGACTTCGGATCGGTGGACCCGAACTTCCACCGCGACATCGGCTTCTATATCTTCGACCTGCCGTTCTGGCGCTTCCTGCAGGGCTGGGGCATTGCCAGCCTGATCGGGATCCTGCTGCTCAGCCTGGGGGCCTACGCCGCCGGTGCCATGCGCTGGCAGTTCCGGCTCACGACATCGGTGCGGGCGCACCTCTCGATCCTCGGCGCGCTGCTGCTGATCCTGATCGCGGCGGGCTACCAGCTGGACATCCCAGAGCTGTCGTACTCGCCAAGCGGATATGGGTCCATCCAGGCGGCGACCTACACGGACATGAACGCGCAGCTGCCTGCCTACGTGATCCTCACCTTCGTCGCGCTGGCCTCCGCAACGCTGCTGCTGCTCAACATCTGGTTCCGCACGCTGTGGGCACTGGTCCTGGCTGGCGGCGCCTGGTTCGGACTGTCGATCGTGGTCGGCGCGCTCTTCCCCGCCTATGTGCAGAACTTCCAGGTCAACCCGAATGAGCTGAACGTCGAGCGACCTTACATCGCGAAGCACCTGGCATCGACCCGCGCAGCCTTCGACCTGGACACGATCGAGCAGCGCAGCTTCACCGGTGAGCAGCCACTGACCGAAGCGGTCTTCCAGCAGGACGCGGCCACCATCGACAACCTGCGCCTGTGGGACTACCGGCCGCTACTGACAACCTTCGGCCAGGACCAGATCCTGCGCCGCTACTACGACTTCAAGGACGTCGACATCGATCGCTACACGATCGACGGGAATGAGCGCCAGATCATGCTCAGCGCGCGGGAGCTGGACATCGAGAAGCTCGCGGCTGACGCTCGGACGTGGACCAACGAACGGCTGGTCTACACCCACGGCTATGGGATCACCGCGGTGCCGGTCGACGCGGTGACCAGCCAGGGCCAGCCCGATTACCTCGTCAGCGGCATCAATCGCGAGGCGAAGCTGCCGGTCGAGGAGCCGCGCATCTACTTCGGCGAGGAGACCGATACCTACGTCATCACCGGGACCGATACGGAGGAGTTCGACTATCCGCTCGGCGAGTCGTCCGACCAGGGGGCCACCACCATCTGGCACGGAACGACCGGCGTGGCGGTCGACAACCTGATCAGCCGCGCCCTGTTCGCCATGCGCTTCGGCGACCTGAACCTGCTGATCAGCAGCCAGCTCACCTCCGAGTCGCAGATCCTCTTCCGGAGGGCCATCGGCGAGCGGGTGCCAGAGCTGGCGCCCTTCCTGGCCTACGACCACGACCCGTACATCGTCAGCGCCGCCGGCCGGCTGCTGTGGGTGTGGGACGCCTACACCCTGACCGACCGATACCCGAATGCGCAGCCGCTCGGCCCGGAGAGCCCCTTCCCGGGAGCCAACTACATCCGCAACAGCGTCAAGGTGGTGATGGACGCCTACGACGGGACCGTCCGCTTCTTCATCACCGACCCCAACGAGCCGATCGTCGCGGCCTGGGCCAAGATCTTCCCCGGCCTGTTCGAACCCCTGTCGGCGATGCCGCAGGAGCTCCAGGCGCATCTCCGTTATCCGGAGGATCTGTTCATCGCCCAGAACCAGACCTACCGCCTGTATCACCTGCCGGCAACCGATAACGGCGCCACGGTCTTCTACAACCAGGACGACCGATGGGCAATCCCCGAGGACGTGGTGGCCGGCAACAAGCTGCCGATGGAGCCCTACTACGTGATCATGCGCATCCCGGGCGAGGACAAGGCCGAATTCGTCCTCATCCAGCCGCTCGTCCCCGAGCAGCGTCCCAACATGATCGCCTGGACGGCGGCGCGCATGGATCCGGGCGTCTACGGGGAGCGCATCGCGTTCCACTTCCCGAACGACACCTCCACCGACGGGCCCGCCCTGGTGGAGGCGCGGATCGACCAGGACGACGCCATCAGTGCGCAGTTCAGCCTCTGGGATCGGTCCGGCTCGTCGGTCATCCGTGGCAACCTGCTGGTGCTGCCCATCGGCGACGACGGCCTGCTCTACGTCGAGCCGGTCTTCCTGCAGGCATCCGGCGCGCCATTCCCGCAGTTCGTGCGGCTCATCATGGTCAGCAACGACCGGGTGGCATTCGCGGAGGACCTCCAGGGAGCGATCGAGCAGGTCCTCGGTGAAGCCGTCGCGCCGCCGCCTGACGGAGGAGGCGGCCTGCCCGGCGACGTCGCCGGCCTGGTGGCGGAGGCGAGCCGGCTGTACTCCGAGGCGCAGGCGGCGCTGGCCGCCGGTGACCTTGGCACGTACCAGGCGAGGCTGAACCAGCTCGAGCCGATCCTGCAGCGTCTCGCCGAATTGACAGGTGCCTCCGTGGAGCCGTCACCCAGCGCGTCTCCCTAGCGGCATGGAGGTGCTCGTCCTCGGTTCCGGGGCGCGCGAGCATGCGCTGGCCTGGCGCCTGGGGCGCGACGAAGGAGTGGAGCGGGTGCGTATCGCACCCGGCAACGGCGGCACGCCCGCTGTGGCCGACACGGTCCCGAGCCTGGACATCCTGGATCCGGCGGCCGTCGCCCGTCATGCGGCGCGCGAGCGCTACGGCCTGGTGGTGGTCGGGCCGGAAGCGCCCCTGGCGGCTGGGGTCGCCGACGCGTTGCGACAGGCATCGGTCCCGGTCTTCGGGCCGTCGCGGGCCGCCGCCCGGCTTGAGTCGAGCAAGGCCTTCGCCAAGGAGCAGCTGCGACGGGCGGATGTTCCCACGCCGGCCGGCGCCGTCTTCGATGACCTGGGCGAGGCGCTGGCCCACGCGCGATCGAGCGATGCCCCGCCGGTCGTGAAGGCCGATTGGCTGGCCGCTGGCAAGGGTGTGGTCGTGCCTGACACTCACGACGCGGCGGCGACGGCGATTCGCGAGCTGTTCGACAACGCTCCCCAGGGTGCGCGGGTGCTGCTCGAGGAGCGCATGGACGGGCGAGAGGTCTCGGTCTTCGCCCTGGTCAGCGACGAGTCGGTCGTGCCCCTGGGTGCGGCATGCGACTACAAGCGGCTGCGCGACGGGGACCAGGGGCCGAACACCGGGGGGATGGGCGCGTACGCGCCAGTCCCATGGTTCGGGAGGGCGGAGGTCGAGCAGGCGGTGGCGACCATCTTCGAGCCGATCGCGTGGCGCATGGTCCGCGACGGGACACCCTTCCGCGGCGTCCTCTACGCGGGGCTGATGCTGACCGAGGCCGGCCCGATGGTGCTCGAGTTCAACGTCCGCTTCGGTGACCCGGAGGCGCAGGTCCTCCTCCCGTTGTTGGACGGCGACCTGGCAAGGGCGCTCCATGGCGTCGCAGTCGGCGACCGCGGAGCGATCGAGGGATCGCTGGCCATGCGAGCGGGAGCCGCCGTGGCGGTGGTCGTCGCCTCCGAAGGGTATCCGGAGGCAGCCGTCCTCGGGCGCACGCTGACCGGAGGCGAGCCATCGGGGGCCGATGACGCCGGGCCGACGCTGCGTTTTCATGCCGGCACGGTGGCGGCGGGGTCGGGGTACCTATCGTCGGGTGGGCGCGTCCTTACCGTGGTCGGCCTCGGTCCGGACCTCGGGGCAGCTCGTGCGGAGGCCTACCGAGGCGTGGCGGGGATCGACTTCGATGGGAGCCAGCACCGGACCGACATCGCCCTCCGCGAGGCGATCACATGAAGCCGTTCCAGTTCCTGGCGGAGGCGCGCGACCCGATCTCGGCTAGGGAGCTCGGAGAGCGGGCGCGCCGGGCAGAGGCGCTTGGCTACCACGCGCTGGTCGTGCCGGACCACGTCCTCGACCAACTCTCGCCGGTGCCCGCCATGGCAGTGATGGCGGCCGCAACCGAGCGGCTGCGCATCGGCGCCTTCGTCTTCAACAATGACCTCCGGCACCCGGCCCTGCTGGCCCAGGACCTGGCCTCTCTCGACGTGCTGAGTGATGGGCGGCTCGATGTCGCGATCGGGGCCGGCTGGAATCGAGCCGAGTATGACGCGGTCGGGATCGCGTTCGACGCTGCCCCCATCCGCTCCGATCGGCTGGCGGAAGCGGTCGCGGTGCTCAAGGGCTGCTTCGCCGACGGCCCCTTCAGCTTCGACGGTCGCTTCTACCGGATCGCCGACCACGACGGTGGTCCCAAGCCGATCCAGCGTCCGCATCCGCCGTTCATGATCGGCGGCGGCGGGCGGCGCACACTGACACTCGCCGCGCGGGAGGCCCAGATCGTCGGCTTTGCCCCGCGAGCAACCGCCACCGGCCCCCGGGACCCGAGGAGCATGACCTGGGAGGCGACGGCCGAGAAGCTTGGCTGGGTGCGCGAGGCGGCGGGGGACCGGTTCGAAGAGCTCACCCTGAACGTCTACCCGTCGTCGGTGGAGGTGACCGTCACCGACGACGCGCGCGGCGAGGCGCGAAGGGTTGCCGACCTGCTGGTCGAGCGGACCGGGATTCGACTATCGGAGGACGAGGTGCTGGGCTCGCCGCACCTGTTCATCGGCTCGCTGGCCGGATTCGAGGAGAAGTTCCTTGCCCTTCGCCAGGCGCTGGGGATCAGCTCGATCATGGTCGGCGAGCTCGGACCCCTCGACCAGGTGGTGGAGCGGTTGGCTGGACGCTAGACCGCGGGCTTCCCGACGGCTGGTCGCCCGGGGGATATCCTAGGACCGATGACCTCCAACCCCATGGTCGCCGTCATCTGCGGCTCCCGTACCGACCTGCCGGTCCTGAAGGGATGCTTCGACGTCCTGGATGACTACGCGATCGCCTGGGAGGCGAGCGTGATCAGCGCCCATCGCCAACCGCAGGCGCTCGCCACCTACGTTCGGGACGCGGAGGCACGCGGGGTGCGCATTTTCGTCGGTGCCGCCGGGATGGCGGCTCACCTGCCGGGCGTGCTCGCCTCCCTGACCGCGCGACCGGTGATCGGCGTGCCGCTCGACGCCGGTGCGCTCGCCGGCGCCGACGCGCTGTACAGCGTGGTGCAGATGCCCCCCGGCGTGCCGGTGGCGGCGGTCGCCATCGGGTCGGGAGGGGCGAAGAACGCGGCGCACCTGGCGGCCCGTATTCTCGCGCTCGGTGATCCGACGCTGGCCCAGCAGGTGGATGCGGTGCGCGCCAGGCTGGCGGAGGCGGCCGAACTGGATATCGACCCCAGATGATCGACCGATACGCGCTGCCGGAGCTGCGCGAGCTCTTCTCGGAGCAGCACAAGCTCGACCTCTGGCTGCGGATCGAGCTGCTGGCGGTGGAGGCCAGGCATGCCGCGGGGCTCGTCCCCCACGATGACTGGGAGCGAATCCGCGCCTCCGCCGGGACCGTCGACAGCGGACGGGCGCACGAGATCGAGCAGGAGTCGCAGCACGACGTGATCGCCTTCCTGCGATCGGTTACCGAGCGGCTCGGGCCCGAGGGGCGCTGGCTGCACTTCGGGATGACGAGCTCGGATGTCCTGGACACCGCTACGGCGGTCGTCCTTCGCGACGCCACCCTGTTCGTGGAGGAGGAGCTGGCCCGGCTGGCTGAGCTGCTCGGCGCCATGGCCGTCGACCATCGGTCCACGCCGATGGTTGGACGCAGTCACGGCATCCATGCCGAGCCGATCACCTTCGGGTTCAAGGCGGCTGGCTGGCTGGCGGAGGTGCGGCGCGACCAGGCGCGGCTTGCACGCGCTCGAGAGGGGATCGCGGTCGGCAAGGTCTCCGGCGCGGTGGGAACGCATGCCCATGTCAGCGCCGAGGTGGAGGAGTTCGTGTGCCGCTCGCTTGGGCTGGGCGTCGACCCTGCCTCGACACAGGTGGTCAGCCGCGACCGGCATGCCGAGCTGCTGACGGCGCTGGCCATCCTGGGCGGGACGCTGGAGCGGATTGCGGTGGAGGTCCGCAACCTCCAGCGCACGGAGGTCGGCGAGGCGTTCGAGCCGTTCGGCGCCGGCCAGCAGGGGAGCAGCGCCATGCCCCACAAGCGCAACCCGGTGCTGGCCGAGCGGATCACCGGGCTCACCCGCCTGTTACGGGCCGATGCACTGGTCGGGCTCGAGAACATGGCGCTGTGGCACGAGCGCGACATCAGCCACTCCAGCGCCGAGCGCTTCGTCTTTGAGCGCGCCCTGGGCGTCGCCGGCTACGCAACCCGATCCATGACCGGGCTGCTCGGCGGCCTGGAGATCGATGCGGGGCGGATGGCGCGCAACCTCGAGCTCCTGGGCGGCATGGTCCACTCCGAGGGGCTCCTGCTGGCCATGATCGCCAAGGGCGCCCTGCGCGAGGAGGCCTACCGCCTGGTGCAGGCCGCCGCGAAGCGCGCGTGGTCAGGGGAGAGCACCTTCCGCGCGGAGCTGGGTGCCGATGCCGAGGTCGGGCACTGGCTCTCCCCCGAGGAGCTGGAGGAGGCGATGACGATGCAGCCGCACCTGGACGGGATAGCCGCAACGTATCAGGCATTGGGGCTGGCAGCGGCAGACGGCGTCGGAGGATGAGCATGCAGGGCAGCTGGTCCCGCAATGCGGTCGTCGCAGCGCGTGTGGCCGCGGATCGCGGGGACCTGTGGCTGCCCGGGGCGCTGGGCGCCCTGACCTACCTGGCCTGGCTGCCGCTGGTCATCACGGTTGGCACCGCGCCACGCACCAGCGACCTTGCCTTCCTGGGTGCGGGTCTCCTCAGCTCGGAGCTGTTTCCGCTGAACGTCATCCTGATCGCGGTCGTCGCGGCGCTCGGGGTCCTGATCGCCTGCCTGATCGCGTCCCTGGCCGAGGCGTCGCTCCTGCGCGCGACCGGCCTTGGCACACCCGATCGATCGATGGCACGCGAGCTGGAGGTCACCTTCAGCGTGAAGCTGCTCGCAGTGCTGCCCGCCGTGGCGGTGGGCGCAGCGCTGATCAGCGGAGTGGCGGCTGAGGCGCCCGCCGAGTTCGGCGCGCCGGATCTGGGGGTCCCGCTGGCGCTGCGCATCGCCATCCGCCTCGGTCCCCTGCTGGCCGCATTTGCTTTGGTGACGTTGCTCGGGCAGGCCTTCGGGGCGGTGGCGCTGCGAAGGGCGGTCGGCCCTGCTGCGCTTCCCATCGGCGGGGCGGCGAAGTCAGCGCTGCGGGACATCGTCCGACAACCGTTGCGTCGGCTCGGGCTGGCGCTCACCGCGTTCCTGACCGACATCGTCGCCGTCGCCCTGGCGGTTGCGCTGCTGCGTGTCCTTTGGGCGCCCATCGGCGCCGATCTGGCGGGCGGCCGTCTGGTCAGCCCGGCCGCGCTCCTGCTGCTGGTAGGCTTCGTGGCGATCTGGCTGGCGGTCGTCCTGGCGTTCGGGGCGCTCCACGTTCTGTTCTCGACCTGGTGGTCATTGGAGTCCGGCGCGCTCGTCGGGGAGGCCGCACCGGAGCCGATGGAGGCGCAGTCGTGACCCCTGACCTCGGCTTCAACCTCGAGCTCGAGCTGGCCGGACGGATGGCGGTCGGCCTCGTGCTCGGCGCTGTCATCGGCTTCGAACGTGAGCTGCACCACCAGCCGGCGGGCTTCCGCACCCACTCGCTGGTTGCGGTCGGGTCGGCCCTGTTCACCATCATTTCGGCATACGGCTTCGCCGGGTCCGCGGTCGACCCCACGCGCATCGCCGCCCAGATCGTGTCCGGCATCGGCTTCATCGGGGCGGGCACCATCCTCCAGCATCGCGGCAACGTTCGTGGCCTGACCACCGCCGCATCGCTCTGGTCCGTGGCAGCCATCGGCATGGCGGCCGGGGCGGGGATGCTGGCCATCGCCACGGTGGGCACCCTGCTGATCCTGGTGGTCCTCTCGATCTTCGACCGGATCGAGGAATTCACTCGGCGGCGCCTGGGGATCGCCCGCGAATTGCCGGAGCCGATGGACGCGCCGCCGGCCGACGGCCGAACGGAGGACCTGTCATGACGCTGACCGAGTCGACCATCCCTGGCCTGGTGCTGCTGCATCGGGGCAAGGTGCGCGAGACGTACGGCATCGGCGAGGATCGGCTGCTGCTGGTGGCGACCGATCGGCTCTCCGCCTTCGACGTCGTATTCGACCAGCCCATCCCCGAAAAGGGCAGGCTCCTGACGGCGCTCTCGGGTTTCTGGTTCCGGCAGCTTGAATCCCTGGGCCCGACCCACTTCCTTTCGACAGATGCGGATCAGCTGCCGCCCGTCGCCCGCAGGCCCGAGCTGGCGGGCCGCGTCACCCTTGCGCGGCGCGCCCAGCGGATCGATGCCGAGTGCGTCGTTCGTGGCTACCTGGCGGGATCTGGTTGGGCGGAGTATCGGGCCGGCGGCAAGGTCGGCGGCCACCGGCTGCCAGGGGGCCTGCGCGAGGCCGATCGCCTGCCGGAGCCGATCTTCACGCCATCCACGAAGGCCGAGGTCGGGCACGACGAGAACATCACCCGCGAGCAGCTGGGCGAGATGGTTGGGACGGAGCTCGCGCGGGAGTTGGAGGACCGGTCGCTGGCCCTCTATCGCGCCGGCGCGCGGCGGGCAGCCGATGTGGGGCTCATCCTGGCCGACACGAAGTTCGAGTTCGGCTGGATCGACGGAACCGTTGCGCTCATCGACGAGCTGCTGACCCCGGACTCCTCGCGCTTCTGGGATGCCGGGCTGTACGAGCCGGGCTCCAGTCCACCGTCGTTCGACAAGCAATACGTGCGCGATTTCGTGGCCGGATCGGGCTGGGACCGCGAGCCGCCTGCCCCCCGCCTGCCGGACGAGGTGATCGAGGGAACCCGGGAGCGGTACGCCACCGCCTACGAACGGCTGACCGGCGAGAGATGGCACCCGGGTGAGGGATCGGCCTGATGCGCTGGCTGGCGGAGGTCCACGTCCGGCTGCGCCCGGGGATCGCGGATCCCGAGGGACAGACCATCGCCGGTGGGCTGCGAGCGCTCGGCTTCGATGTGGCTGACGTGCGCGCAGGAAAGCTGCTTCGGCTGACGTTCGACGCCGCGGACCGCGAGAGCGCGGAGGCGGCTGTGGCACAGATGTGCAGCCGGCTCCTCGCCAATCCCGTCATGGAGACGGCCGACTGGGAGCTCAGTGTCGACGAGTCCGTGGCGGTGGGCATCGAATCGTGAGTCGCGCGCCGCGCATCGTCGTGCTCGTCTTTCCGGGGACCTGGAGCGACCGGGATTTCGCGCACGTCGCCGGCCTCGTCGGCTGGGACGCGCGGCTGGTGTGGCATACGGAGGTCGACCTCGGTGACGCGGACGCGGTCGTACTGCCCGGCGGCTTCGCCCACGGCGATCATCTGCGAACCGGGGCGATCGCGCGCTTCTCGCCGGTGATGCCTGCAGTCGAAGCCTTTGCGGCGGCGGGTGGACCCGTCCTCGGCTCCTGCAACGGGTTCCAGATCCTCACCGAGGCCGGGATCCTGCCCGGCGTCCTGCTGCGCAACGACCACCTCGAGTTCCGGTGCGACTGGCAGCCGCTGCGGGTCGAGCACGCCGCCGGTCCGTGGCTCGGCGAGCTGAACGCGGGCGAGACGATCCGGCTGCCGATCTCACACGGCGAGGGTCGCTACTACGCGGAGGGCGCGGTCCTCGACGAGCTGGAGGCCACCGGCCGTGTCGTCCTGCGCTACGCCGATGCGGACGGCTCCGTCACCCCCGATGCCAACCCCAACGGATCGCTGCGATCGATCGCCGGGATCGTTAACGAGCGCGGCAACGTGCTCGGCCTGATGCCGCACCCCGAGCGCGCCGTGGAGGCCGAGGTGGGGGGCACCGACGGCTTCCGGCTCCTGCGCGGCCTCGACGCCTGGCTGGCCATGCAGCCGGCAGTGGCGGAGCGTCGGCTATGATTCGAGGCCTCCGAAGCGGTCCTGATGGAGGTCCATCGCCCGATGCAGGATGACGAGCGGGACCCTGGCGAGGGAGCGGCTGAGCAGCCGGTTCAGGCCCCGAGCGAGGCCGAGGCGTGGGTCGTCCCGCCGCCGGCTGCCCCATCCAATCCCGATGTGATCCCTGCCCATCCCGTGCCGGCCACGCCGCTCAGCGAGGGAACCGTTTGCCCGCGCTGTGGCACCGAGAACCGGCCGGGGATCGCCTTCTGCCGAAGCTGCGGCCAGCGCCTGATGGCCCCGGGCGCCCCGGCCGCTGTGGAGCGACCAAGTCCGCCCGAGGGGACGCAGGCCTGTCCGCGCTGCGGAACCCACAATCGCGCCGGAGTTCCCTTCTGCCAGAACTGTGGTGCCAATCTTCGCCCCGCTGACGCCGAGGTCGCGCCTGCGCCGTCCACGGCCCCGACACCCGAGGCTCCGCGGCGGGCCATCCTCGGCCCGGTCGTGCTGCTGATCGGGGCCGCCGGCATGCTGACCGGCTGGCTGCTGCCGTTCGCCTTCGGCGGCGCATCGCTGTGGGATCGGTCGTACGGGGCGCCGGGGGGCTACGGGATCGGCTTCTGGCAGGGTTACCCGGACGGCCCGATCATCGATACCGCCTACTTCGGGTTGGCGGCTCCGGTCCCGGTGCTGGTCGCCCTGCTGGTGATCCTGGCTGTGGCCGGCGTCCTGCGGGCGGCACCTGGGATGCTGCAGCGGATCGGGTTGCTGGTGGGGCTCGTCTGGGCCCTCGCGTTGGTAGCCCTCTTCCTGGTGGTCGAGCTGCTCGCTGGCCCAGGCGGCGACCTCATCGGCGTCCTCCGAGCCCTGTCGCCGGGCGGGATCATCTTCCTGCTGGCCGGGCTGATCGTCGCCATCGGCACATTGACGCGCCTGTGGCGAGCCTGACGGTCGAGGGTGAGCCACCGCCGGTGAGCATCGCAGCGCCCGTGGAGCGCCACGGGCTGACCGGGGCCGAGTACGGGCTGGTGGTCGCGGCGCTGGGTCGGGAGCCGAACCCGGTCGAGCTGGGCATGTTCGGCGCGATGTGGAGCGAGCACTGCGCCTACAAGCACTCCCGCCCCCTGCTGAGCGGCCTTCCGTCGCGTGGCGAACGGGTGCTGGTCGGCCCCGGTGAAAATGCCGGCGTCCTGGACATCGGCGACGGGCTGGCGGTGGTCTTCAAGGTCGAGTCGCACAACCACCCCAGCGCGGTGGAGCCGTACCAGGGCGCGGCGACCGGGGTGGGCGGCATCATCCGCGACATCTTCACGATGGGGGCCCGCCCGATCGCATTGCTGAATTCGCTGCGCTTCGGTCCGCTCAAGCCGTCGGAGGATGCGACCGGCAGGACCGATGAGGCGGCCGCCACGCGCAACCGCTTCCTGTTGGGCGGGGTGGTTGCCGGGATCGCCGGCTACGGCAACTGCATCGGCATCCCCGATGTCGGCGGCGAGATCGGCTTCGACGCCTCGTACAACGGCAACCCCCTGGTGAACGCGATGTGCGTCGGGATCGCGCGGCACGAGGAGATCACCCTGGCGCGGGCGGCAGGGCCCGGCAACGCGCTGCTCCTGGTCGGAGCGTCGACCGGCAGGGATGGGATCCAGGGCGCCAGCTTCGCATCGGCCAATCTCAGTGAGGACCGCGATGAGCGCCGGCCGGCGGTGCAGGTCGGGAACCCGTTCCTCGAGAAGCTCTTGATGGAGGCCTGCCTCGACCTCTCCTCCTCCGATTCGGTGGTGGCCATGCAGGACCTGGGCGCCGCCGGCCTGACCTGCGCACTGGCCGAGCTGTCGGCGCGCGGTGGCTGCGGTGCCGAGGTCGACCTGGACCTGGTCCCGCGCCGCGAGCCAGGGATGACCCCCTACGAGGTGCTGCTGAGCGAATCCCAGGAGCGGATGCTCCTCGTGGTGCGCGCCGGGGACGAAGCGTCAGTGCAGGCGGTCTTCGAGCGCTACGACCTGCACGCGGTGGTCATCGGTCGGGTGATCGCCGAGCCGGTCGTCCGCGCCATGGCTGGCGGCAGCATGGTGTGCGAGGTGCCCGGTCGTACCTTCGCTGACGACGCCCCGCGCTACACGCCGCCCGCGGCTCCGCCCGCAGACCTCGTGATGCGCCGCGCCGTACCGCTCGACGACCTGGCCGCCGAGATGCCAACCGCCGATACCCTGCTCGAGCTGCTGGCCAGTCCCAATGCGCGCAGCCGGAAGCCGGTCTGGCAGCGCTACGACCATATGAACGGGACCAACACGCTCGTCGGACCGGGTGCCGGCGACGGCGCGCTGCTCCGCATCAAGGGCACGCAACGGGCGATCGCGCTGTCGCTGGATGGACCGGGCCGACTCGGTGCGCTCGACCCTCGCCTGGCCGGCATCGCCGCCGTGGTCGAGGGCGCGCTGAACGTCGCCTGCAGCGGCGCAAGCCCGATCGGGATCACGAACTGCCTCAACTTCGCCTCGCCGGAGCGGCCGGCCGGCTACTGGGAGCTGTCCG
>JBDTMU010000019.1:0-13209 GCA_039934115.1 Chloroflexota bacterium
CGGCTGAAGGGCCACCTGGCCCGCGAAGGCATGCTCGCCTGAGATTGCGAGGCCACCTGAGCGTGCCTATACTGGCGCGGCCCGCCGCAAGTGTGCGGCGCGTTTGGTGTCTGCGGCAGCCGCGACGACCGGAGCGAGAGGTTCACCTGGCTCACACATGACCTGGCGCCGCACCGCCCCGTGGGTGATCCTCGTCACCCTGCTGCTGGCGATCTTCATCGACCTTCCCCGACAGACGCTCGGTCTGACGTGGCTGCCCTCCAGCATCTTCGGCCACGAGCTGAAGACCGTGCTCGGCCTCGACCTGCAGGGCGGGATCCGGGTCACGCTGGCGGTGACTCCGCAGTCGGGTCAGGCGATCACCGACGAGCAGGTCGAGACCGCTCGCAACATCATCGAGCGCCGCGTCGGCGGCCTCGGGGTGTCGGAGCCGCAGGTGCGGACCGAGGTGAGAGGCAACCAGCGGCAGATCGTTGTCGAGATCCCAGGCCTGGCAAGCGGTGACGAGGACCGGGTGCGCAGCCTGGTTGGTTCGACCGGGCAGCTGCAGTTCATCGATCCCAAGGGCCAGGCGCTGACGGTCGACCAGGACATCCGCCCCCTCATCGCCGATGGGTCGGTGGCGGTCCTCTTCGATGGCAGCCAGATCGACCCCGGGAGCGTGAACCCGGGCACGAACAACGGCCAGATCGGGGTCGACTTCACGCTGAGCAGCGACGGCTCCGCCAAATGGTGTCAATTCACGACCGCGAACGTCAACAACCCGGGGCCGATCGCGCTCGACGGACGCATCATCACGACGCCGACCATCAACGGGGCGATCTGCGGTGGCCAGACGATCATCACCGTCGGGCCACCCGGCCAGGCGAACGAGGTCGAGCGCACGAACCTCTACAACACGCTGCGCTTCGGCGCCCTGCCGGTCTCGCTCAGCGAGCAGGGAGTCGAGACCGTCGCCCCGACGCTCGGGGCCGACTTCCTGGCCCAGGCGCTCATCGCGGGAGGGATCGGTCTCACCCTCGTGCTCCTCTTCATGATCGCCTACTACCGACTGCCGGGAGTGCTGGCGGCCGGAGCCCTGATCTTCTACTCACTCGTGACCTACGCGGTCTTCCGCCTGATCGGGGTCACGCTGACGCTGGCCGGGGTCGCCGCCTTCATCCTCTCGATCGGGATGGCGGTCGATGCCAACATCCTCATCTTCGAGCGCATGAAGGAGGAGATCCGGGCCGGCAAGACGCTGGGGCCTGCGATCGAGGCGGGGTTCAACCGAGCCTGGACGAGCATCCTCGACTCGAACGTCAGCTCGCTGCTGGTCGCCTCCTGGCTCTTCTGGCAGGGGACCACGGTGGTGCGCGGATTCGCGCTGGTGCTGATCATCGGTGTGCTGATCTCGATGTTCAGCGCGGTGACGGTGACGCGGACGATCCTGCGCATGGTGGTGCGCACCGATTGGGGCCGACGCCTCGAGCTGTATCACGTGGAGCGCTGACGACATGTACGACATCGTCGGCAAGCGCAACTGGTACTTCGCCTTCAGCGCGCTGATCACGATCCCGGGGCTGATCTTCATCCTCCTGGGCGGCCTCAAGCCATCGGTCGACTACACGGGCGGGACGGTATGGCAGGTTCGCTATGCCGAAGCCCCGAGTGTCGCGGAGGTGAAGAGCGCACTGGTAGCGCTCGGGCACCCCGAGGCGATCGTTCGCGACGCGGGCGGAGGCTTCCTGGAGATCAGGACGGATCCGGTGGACCTGCTGCCGGCGTCGACACCGGTGCCGACGCCCACGCCGCTCCCCTCCGGGGTCACGCCGTCGCCATCGCCCAGTCCGACGCCCAGTCCCAGCCCGACACCCGAGCCGAGTGGCTCGGCATCGGCTTCGGCTTCGGAGTCGGCTTCGGCAAGCGCCAGCGAGTCGCCGAGCGCGACTCCGGCGCCGGTGATCCCCGGCACCGAGTTCGACGACCTGGAGAAGCAACTGATCGCCCGATTCGGCGCGGGAGAGCCTCGCAGCGTCGTCACGGTTGGACCGACGGTCGGCTCGGAGCTCATCCGCAGCTCGATCATCCTGATCGTCATCGGCGAGCTGTTCATCCTGGGATACCTGTGGGTCCGCTTCGGGTTCCGCTACGGCACCGCGGCGATCGTCGCGCTGCTGCACGACGTGATCGTGGTGGTCGGCATCTTCGCGATGCTCGGCTTCTTCTTCGGCCTCGAGTTCGACGCGCTCTTCGTCACGGCGCTGCTGACGATCATCGGCTTCTCGGTCCATGACACGATCGTCGTCTTCGACCGGATCCGGGAGAACCGGGTGCGGCATGCCGGCGAGCCATTCGGCGCGATCGTCAACCATTCGATCCTGCAGACCCTCGGTCGGTCCATCAACACCAGCCTCACCGTGGTGGTGACGCTCACCGCCCTGCTGCTGCTCGGTCCGGCCACGATCCGGACCTTCACCCTGGCCCTGCTGATCGGCGTGATCAGCGGTACCTACTCGTCCATCTTCAACGCCAGCCAGCTGCTCGCCGCCTGGTACGAGTGGGACTCGAAACGCAAGGCGCGCGCGCTGGCGGCTGCTCGCAAGCCACGCCCGGCAGCTCGCTGACGACCGGCGATAAGCAGCCGATACGTCCCAGGTAAGCCCGTCGCGGCTACCATGACCGGGTGATCGTCCCGCGCCTCGAATGGCTGCTGCCGGAGCCCTTTCCGGACCCTCCGCCGTTCGCCGGCTTCGGGCGTCCACTGGCGACGCTGCTGGCCCGTCGTGGATTCCGCGGCGATGAGCAGCTCGGCCGCTTCCTGCATGCCGGCGAGGCGTCCCTGCACGACATCTCACTGATGGCCGATGCCGACGTGGCGCTCGACCGGATCGAGCGCGCGATCGAAGCGGGGGAGCGGATAGCGATCTGGGGTGACTACGACGCCGATGGGATGACCGCGGTGGTGGTCTGGGTGCTCGCCTTCCGAGCGCTTGGGGTGGAGGCACTCCGCCACGTGCCATCGCGCCTGGCCGAGGGGTACGGCCTCTCGCGCAGCGGCCTCGAGCGGCTGGCGGCGGCAGGGGTCAGCCTGCTCATCACCTGCGACTGCGGCGTCACGAACGTCACCGAGGTAGAGGAGGCGCGGGGGCTGGGCATGGAGGTGATCGTCACCGATCATCACCTGCCATCCGGCCCGTTGCCGCGCGCAGTCGCCGTGGTGGACCCGCACCGGCCGGACTGCGCCTATCCCGACCCCGACCTGACCGGCGCCGGGCTCGCCTTCAAGCTCGCATCGGCGCTGCTGGCGCGCCGCGGACAGGCTGCCGCGGACCTTGCGGGCGTGGCTGCCATCGGCACAATCGCCGACATGGCCCCGATGACGGGCGAGAGCCGCGCAATCGTGCGCCTCGGCCTCGACGAGCTGGCCGTGACCACGCGGCCGGGCCTTCGTGCCCTGCTTGCGCGGTCGGCCGAGGTGCCCGACCAACCCACCGCGAGGGACCTCGGCTTCGGGGTGGCGCCGCGCATCAATGCCGCCGGCCGGATCGCTGACGCGGAGCTCGCCATGTCGTTGCTGCTCGAGGATGACCCGGCCGCGGCGGAGCGCATCGCCGAGGCACTCGAGGCCGTGCACGTCGAGCGGCGCGCGATCACGACCGCCACCATCGAGGCGGCCCTCGTGCTGGCTGCCGTCATGCCGGGCGATGGGCCCCTCGCGCTGCGAGGAGACGGCTGGGCCCCAGGTGTGCTCGGGCTCGTGGCCAACCGACTGGTCGAGTCCCTCGGGCGGCCGGTGGCGGTGGCCGCGCCGGTGGACGACGAGCTGCGAGGATCTGTCCGTGCTCCCGGGGACTTTCATGTTGCCCTTGCGCTCGAGGCGTGTGCCACCCTGCTCCTGAAGCGCGGCGGCCATCCGGCCGCGGGTGGCTTCAGCCTGAGGACCGAGGGCTGGCCCGAGTTCGCTGCCGCCTTCGCGGCCCTGCCTCGGCCCTTCCCGCCCGATCCGGGGCGAGCCGCGGAGCGCGCCACGGCGCTGAGGATCGACCTGGTACTGCCTGCGACGCACCTGGGCTGGCCGCTGGCCGAGGAGATCGCGCGGCTCGCGCCGTTCGGGCCAGGTCATGTCGAACCGCTGCTGGCGGTGACCGGATTGCAGGTCGCCGAGGCGCGGCGCGTGGGCGCCAGCGGGGATCACGTCTCACTGCGGATGCGCCGCGGCGCCGAGGTCTTCGACGCGATCGCCTTTGGGACCCCGCCGGATCGGCCTCTGCCGGAGCCGGGGATCGCGCTCGACCTGGTCGGGACCCTCGAACGGGATCTCTTCCAGGGATTGCCTCGCCTGCGAATCCGGGTGGCCGACTATGCCGAGGCGAGCGTCAGCCCGCTCGCCGCGCGGCGGATTGCGGCAACCACGGCAGCAATCCCGGTGGGGGAAGTGGCTCCGCTCGAGGTGTCGCGCGCCTGATGAACGATCGGCCGGCTCCGCTCGACCGGCTCCGCACACGAGTCGCGCGGCTCGGTGCGCCGCTGTGCCTGGGAATCGACCCGCACCCGGATGCGCTGCCCGACGAGCTGCCGCGCGACGTTTCGGGGATCGAACGCTTCGCCCGCGGCCTGATCGAGGCGGCAGCCGAGTACGTGGTGGCCGTGAAGGTCAACGTTGCCTTCTTCGAGGCCTTCGGGTCGTCGGGCTGGGCCGCGCTCGAACGCGTCGTCGCCGACGTCCCGGCCGACCATTTCCTGGTGCTCGACGCCAAGCGCGGGGACATCGGCTCGACCTCCGAACGCTATGCGGCGTCCCTCTTTGGCCTGCTCGGGGCGGACGCGGTGACCCTGTCGCCGTACCTGGGCGAGGACACCATTGAGCCGTTCCTCGCCTATCCCGGCCGGGTCGTCTACCTCGTCACGCGCACCACCAACCCGAGCGCCGGAACGCTCCAGGACCTGCCGGTTGGGGGCGCTCCACTCCACGAGCACGTGGCAACCTGGGCCGCCGGCCGATGGACCGATGGACGGGTCGGGCTGGTCGTCGGCGCCACCGCGCCGGCGGAGCTGGCACGCCTGCGGCGCCTTGTGCCAGCGCTCGCCTTCCTGGTGCCTGGGGTTGGCGCCCAGGACGGTGACCTGGCGGCAGCGCTGGCGCATTGCGATGGCACCGCGGCGCCGGGGCTCGTCAGCATCTCGCGCGCCATCGCGGCCGCATCGCAGGGCGATGGATGGCGCCCCGCGGCCGCCGCATCGGCCCAATCCTGGCTTGGCCGCATGCAGGAGGCCGGTGCTACACTGCCGGCCTAGCGCCCCGCCAACAGGCGCGCGCCGCGCCGCCAACGAGGAATCGCCAAGCACATGGGACCCATCGGTTGGCCTGAGCTCATCATCCTGCTCGTGGTCGTGCTGATCGTCTTCGGCCCCGGCAAGCTACCCGACATCGGCAACGCCATCGGCCGCGGCGTGAAGGAATTCCGCAAGGCGTCGAACGACCTCGAGAGCTCGATTCGTGGTGAGCCGAGCAAGCCTGCGCCGCCGCCCGAGCCCGCGACCACGGACGACAAGCCACAGGCCTGAACCCCCCCGGGTCTGAGCGATGGGGGAGGCGACGACCTGCAGATGAGGCATCCGTGATCGACGAAGGCCCCACGATGAGCCTCATCGAGCATCTCGAGGAGCTGCGCCGGCGACTGATCATCGTCGTCATCGCCATCGTCGCGGCCGCGGTCGTCGGCTTCGTCTTCTCAGGGTCGGTGCTGGACCTGCTCCGGGTTCCCCTCCCGAGCGCTTACGACACGATCTACTTCACCGGCCCCGCCGATGCGTTTGGGGTCTATATCAAGATCGCCGGATTCATCGGCATTGCGCTGGCCATGCCGGTCATCCTGTTCCATCTCTGGCGCTTCGTGACGCCCGGCCTGACGAAGCGGGAGCGCCGATTCGTGTGGCCGGTGATGATCGCTGCGCTCCTCCTCTTCGCCCTGGGGATCGTAGTCGGCTACGCGATCATCCCGTACGCGCTGAACTTCCTGCTCGGCTTCGCCCGGCCGGGCCTGCAGCCGCTGCTCACGATCGATGGCTACGTCGGCTTCGTGACCACCATGCTGCTCGCCTTCGGGCTCGTGCTCGAGTTCCCGATCGTGCTGATCGGCCTCGCGCGGGTAGGGGTGCTGAACCACCGCCGGCTGGCCGCTCAGCGCCGCTGGGCGATCGTGATGATCGTCCTGCTCGCCATCGTGCTGACCCCCGGCGGCGATCCGATCTCGCCGCTGATCCTGGGAGGCGTGATGTACGTGCTCTTCGAGGGCTCGCTGTTCGTCATTCGCATGATCCGGCGATAGACCGATGACCGGCACGGCGCGCGTGCTGCTGCTCAGCGATCCCGCCATGGCCGGCCATCATCCGCCGGGCCACCCCGAGCGACCGGAGCGCGTGGAAGCCGTCGTCTCCGGCATCACCGATGCGGCCGCGTCGAGCGGCACGAGCCTCGAGCGACCGCGCGTCGAGCCCGCCGAGGCAGGCGCGCTCGAGCGGATCCATCCCGCGCCGTACCTCGCCTTGCTCGATGACGTGGCGCGGCAGGGCGGCGGGTGGATCGATGCCGATACGTTCATCGGCCCGGAGTCGATGGTGGCTGCGCGCCTTGCCGCCGGAGCCACGGTCCAGGCGGCCCTCGCCGCCGCCGGCGGACAGGCGGAGGTGGCGTTCGCGGCTGTCCGTCCGCCGGGGCACCACGCTCGTCATGAGCGCGCCGCCGGCTTCTGCCTGCTGAACAGCGTGGCGGTGGCGGCACTCGCGCTTCGAGCCTCGGGCCTGGCCCAGCGGATCGCGATCCTCGACTGGGACGTGCATCACGGCGACGGAACACAGTTGATCTTCGATGCCGACCGGGACCTGTGCTACGCGTCCACGCACCAGATGCCGCTCTATCCGGGGAGTGGGGAGGCGACCGAGCGGGGAGTGGGACCGGGAGAGGGCAGCAAGCACAATGCGCCGCTGCCACCGGGGAGCGGCGACGGGAAATTCACCGACGCGTGGCTGACGCAGCTTCTTCCCGCAGTCGAGGCCTTCGGACCACAGGCGATCCTCGTATCGGCCGGGTACGACGCTCACCGGCTGGATCCGCTGGCGGAGCTCGAGGTGACGGAGGCCGGCTACCGAAGCGTGGCCGTGGCGGTCGGGCGCCTGGCGCGAGCCGCTGGGGTCGGAGGCGTTGCACTGACTCTGGAGGGTGGCTACGACCTCGATGCGCTGCACGACAGCGCCGATGCCACGGTCACCGGCCTCCTGGCCGGCCTCTCCGGTTCGGAGGCGGGCTGAGGCTATACTCGCCCTCGATCCCGGCGACGAGGAGGGCGCATGGCACGAGCAGCAGGTCCCGCCGCCCCGGCGACCGTCCCGCGGAGCAGCGTCGAGGCGACCGGCCGCACGACCAGGGCACGTGGCGACGGCCAGGTGGTGGTCATCAGCGGGCTGTCCGGTGCGGGCAAGAGCCAGGCCAGCAAGCTGTTCGAGGACCTGGGCTACTACTGCATCGACAACCTGCCGCCCGACCTCCTGGATCGCTTCCTCGTCCTGCGCGACGAGGACCCGGCCCGGTTCCGCAACGTGGCCCTGGTGCTCGACATCCGGGCGGGCGATCCCGCCCCGGCCATCGAGGCCGCACGTGCCGCCCTCGCCGAACGGGGCGTACCGATGCAGGTCCTGTACCTCGAGGCGAGCGACACGGTCCTGGTCAGCCGCTTCAGCGAGACGCGCCACCGCCATCCCCTCGAGTCGCGGAGCGGGGTGCAGGCTGGGATCCTGCTCGAGCGGGAGCGCCTCGCCCGCGCCCGTGAGCTCGCGGACCAGGTGATCGACACCAGCGGCCTGTCGATCGGCCAGCTGAAGGAGCAGCTCTTCCGTCACGTGCCGCGCGACAGCGCCGCGGACGATCTGCTGATCGACATCCTGACCTTCGGCTTCAAGTTCGGCATCCCGATCGATGCCGACCTCGTCTTCGACGTTCGCTTCCTGACGAACCCGTACTACGTCCCCGACCTGAAGCCGCTGTCTGGACTCCAGACGCCCGTCCGTGACTACGTCCTCGGCCAGCCGGCAGCGGGCAGGTTCATCGAGCTTGTGGTCGAACTGCTCCAGCTGACCGTGCCGGCGTACCGCTCGGAGGGCAAGACCCGGCTCACAGTGGCGCTCGGCTGCACCGGCGGCTACCACCGCTCAATCGCCCTGGCCGAGGAGCTGGCCGAGCGGCTGGGGACCCTGGACGGGGTCTCGGTCGCGGTCTTCCACCGGGAGCTGGAACGATGAAGGGGCCGCGCATCCCTCGCTGGCTCTACCCCGGGATGCACCTCAAGCGCTGGCTGCTGCTCCTCTTCTTCGGGATCACGGTCCTTGGCCTTGGCGCTGCCATCATGCTGGTCGAGTTCTACCGCGGCCTGCCTGATGACTCGTTCATCGTCACGCTCACCGGCGCGGGCCTCGACCGCCCGGCTCGGGCTTTGCTTGTGGCCCTCGGCGGGATCCTGCTCACCGCCGTGGGCGTGTGGGGGCTGATGCGCAGCATCGTCTCGCCCTTCGTGACCCGCGGCGATTCGGTGCTCGAGGTGCTCTACACCAAGCGCTACCTGGCGCGTGGCCCCCGGATCGTGGCACTCGGTGGGGGGACGGGGCTCTCGACGCTGCTGCGTGGCCTGAAAGGCTACTCCGCCAACATCACTGCCATTGTGACCCTGGCCGACGACGGCGGGAGCAGCGGCCGCCTGCGGCAGCAGCTGGGGATCGCGCCGCCTGGCGACATCCGAAACTGCATCGCGGCACTGGCCGACGCCGAGCCACTCATGACCCAGCTCATGCAGTACCGATTCCCGCCGGGCTCGGGGCTCGACGACCATGCTTTCGGGAACCTCTTCATCGCCGCCATGACCGCCGTCACCGGCGACTTCGAAGAGGCGGTCCGCGAGTCGAACCGCGTCCTGGCGGTTCGTGGCCAGGTGCTGCCGGCCACCAGCGTGCCGCTGAACCTGGCCGCGACCCTCGAGTCTGGTCGCCGCCTCAAGGGACAGGCATCCATCAGCTCTGCACAGGAGCCGATCACGACGGTCTCGATCGAGCCCGCCGACGTCCGCGCCAATCCCGAGGCGATCGAGCGGATCCTCGAGGCGGACCTGGTGGTGGTCGGTCCCGGCAGCCTCTACTCGAGCGTGCTGCCGAACCTGCTGATCAGCGACATACGCGATGCGGTGGCGGCGGCAAGCGGGATCCGGGCGTACGTCTGCAACGTCGCGACCCAGCCGGGAGAGACCAGCTTCTACTCAGCCGCCCAGCACCTCGAGGCGCTCATCGACCACGTCGGCGACGGCCTCTTCGACTACGTGCTGCTGAACGACAACCACGATGCACGGCGTCCCGAGGGGTGGATGGGGCAGCCGGTGCAGGTCGACGTGCGCCGCCTCGAGAGCTTCGACGTCACCATCGTCGAGGAGGACCTCGTGGACGTCGCCAATGCGCACCGGCATGATCCGGCGAAGCTGGCGGCAGCGCTGATGCGCATCCAGCAGCAGGATCGTGCGGAGCGGCCGCGCCAACGGCGAACGGTCTCCCGGCCGACCGCCTCCGCCGGCTGACACAGCCACCGCATGCTGATCGCCAGCGAGCTGCGCGGGGAGCTTGCCCGCATCCGTCCCGCTCGGGCCTGCTGTCGGCGAGCCGAGCTCGTCGGCCTCCTCCAATCGGCCGGTGCCGACGGCGGGGTTCGGACCCTCGACCACGCGACGGCGCGCATCGCCGTCCAGCTGGCGGCATCGATCGGTGTGGCAGCAACCGCGCCGCGCGCCTCCAAGGATGGCTCCCACGTGCCTGGCCGACACCACCTGCAGGTTGCGCTCGAAGGCGAGCTGCCCTCCTCCTGGGAGCCGGTGACCACGAAGGCCTGCGATCGCCGCGCCTTCCTGCGTGGGCTCCTGCTCAGCGCCGGCTCGGTCAGCGGCGGGCCTGGCGGGCCACACGTCGAATTCGTGATTCGCGACCGCCGCAGGGCACTGCAGCTGCAGCGCCTGCTGGAGGGTAGCGACGTCCGCAGCTCCCGCATGCAGCGTCGAGGACGTCAGGTGGTCTATCTCAAGGGCCAGGAGGAGATCGCCGGCCTCCTGCGCCTGATCGGTGCCAACCGTGCCCTGCTGGACTTCGAGACGAGCCGGGTCAGCCGGGACGTGCGGAATCGGCTCAACCGTCTGCTCAATGCCGAGGAGGCGAACCTGGCGCGGACCGTGCGCGCGGCCGATCGGCAGCTGCAGGCGATCGGGCGTCTGGAGGCCGATGGCGAGCTTGAGCGCCTGGCCGATGGGCTCCGTGAAGCGGCTGCGCAACGGCGCCGCCAGCCGGACGCCGATCTCGATACGCTTGCGTCGAGCCTCGGTATCGGCCGCTCGGCGATGAACCATCGGCTCCGACGGCTGGTCGAGCTGGCCGCCGACTCGGCAGGCGTGCGTCGGGCGCGAGCCGACAGGAGCTGAGGTGAACGCATCCCGCCCGCCGCTGATTGCCGGCAACTGGAAGATGCACCCCGCCTCGCCGGAGCTGGCGGTGGCCCTGGCAGTCAACGTGCGTGACGCCGTCGCCGGACTCGCGGCGCGCTGCGTGGTGTGCCCGCCGACGATCTGGCTCTCGGCGGTCGCTGCCGCGATCGGTGGGGGATCGACTGAGCCCGGGCGGCTCGGCATCGGGGCGCAGACGATGCACGCCGAGGAGGCCGGGGCCTACACCGGCGAGAGCTCTCCACTGATGGTCGCCGAGGTGGCCCAGTACGTGATCCTGGGGCATTCGGAGCGGAGGCAGTACGACAATGAGACCGATGCGGCGGTGGCTGCCAAGGTCGCGTCGGCGGTCGCCCACGGGCTGGTGCCCATCGCGTGCGTTGGTGAGCTGGCAGAGGAGCGGCGGGCCGGCCTGACCGCCACGGTCATCGAGCGACAGCTGCGGGCCGCGATCTCGCTCCTGCCCCGGATCTCAGGCAGCCGCGTGGTGGTCGCCTACGAGCCGGTCTGGGCGATCGGCACCGGCGACGCCGCCTCGGGTGAGGATGCGCAGGCAACGGCAGCCCAGATCCGATCCATCCTGGCCGAGTCGGATCCCGCCGGCGCGGCAGAGGTGGCGATCCTGTATGGCGGGAGCTGCACGCCGGACAACGCCGCCGAGTTCTTCGCCGAGCCCGACGTCGACGGCGCGCTGGTCGGCGGCGCCTCGCTGAACGCCGGCAGCTTCGCGCAGATCGTGCAGCTGGCCGTCGAGGCCAGCGGGTGAGAGGGGCGATAGCGCCGCCGCGACCGGTCGTCCTGTGCGTGCTGGATGGTTTCGGCCTCTCCGACGACCCGGCTCGCAACGCGCTGCTGTCGGCGCGCATGCCGACCTGGGACCGCCTCACGTCTGATTGGCCGACGGCCCGGCTTGAGGCCTCGGGCGAGGCGGTCGGCCTGCCAGCGGGACAGATGGGCAACTCGGAGGTCGGCCACCTGAACCTGGGCGCCGGCTTTCCCGTGCTGCAGGACCTGCCGCGCATCAATGCCGCGATCACCGACGGCAGCTTCTTTGCCAACCCGGTGCTGCTCGCCGCCGCTCGGCACGCGGTCGAGCACAAGACGCGGCTGCACCTGCTGGCGATGGTCGGCCCGGGCGGCGTGCATGCCTTTGACGAGCACCTGCTGGCGATGGTCGAGCTCGCTCAGCGCGCCGGGCTCTCGCCGGAGCAGGTGCTGCTGCACGCGATCACCGATGGCCGTGACACTGCCCCGCGCTCTGCGGCAGCGCTGCTGCCCGACCTGGTGAGCCGCATCGCCGGGCGCGCCACCGTCGCCACGGTGAGTGGCCGCTTCTACGCCATGGACCGTGACGCCCGCTGGGACCGGATCGCATCGGCCTGGGAGGCGATCGTGCATGGGTACGGCGAGAGCGCCGCGACCGCAGCCGAGGCGGTGGACCTCGCGCACGCGCGCGGCGAGAGCGACGAGTTCATACGACCAACCGCCGTGGGGGGATACCAGGGGATGGGGGACCACGACTCGGTCGTGTACCTGAACTTCCGCGCCGACCGCGCGCGCCAGCTCACCCGCGCGCTCGTCATGGACGATTTCGACGGCTTCGATCGCGGCCGGCGACCGGTCGGGCTGGCCGTGGCCACCCTGACCGAGTATCAGCGCGCCGACGACCTGCCAGTGGCGGTCGCCTTTCCGCCGGTCGTGACCGATTCGCTGGCCGGCCTCCTGTCGCGGCTCCACTTGCGGCAGCTGCACGTCGCCGAGACCGAGAAATACGCCCACGTGACCTACTTCTTCAACGGCGGCGTGGAGGCCGGGTTCCAGGGCGAGGAGCGCCTGCTCATCGCGTCGCGGCGCGACGTCCCGACCTACGACCTGGCGCCGGAGATGAGCGCCGAGCCGATCACCGACAAGGTCGTGGCCGCCATCGGCTCCGCCGAGTTCGACTTCATCCTGGTCAACTACGCCAACCCCGATATGGTCGCGCACACTGGGGTCTGGGACGCGGCTGTGCGTGCCGCGGAGTTCATCGACGGCTGCCTGGCTCGCCTTGAGGAGGCGTGCCTGGCGGCGGGTGGGGCGCTGCTGGTCACCGCCGACCACGGGAACATCGAGGAGATGCGAGATCCGGAGGGCGCGCCCCAGACCAAGCACACCACCGCCCCGGTGCCATTCGTGCTCGTCGATCCGCGCCACCGATCGGTCCACCTTCGGGACGGCACGCTGGCTGACGTTGCACCGACCATCTGCGAGCTGATGGGCATTCCCGCGCCACCGTCGATGACCGGGCGCAGCCTTATCGCGGGCTGAGGCGCCGGAGCCGTGAACAGCGTCGTTTGCTACACTCCCGGGCCATGAATCCACTCGTCGTCGCCCAGGGAATCCTGGCCGTTGCCCTCATCGCCGCGATCCTGCTGCAGCAGCGTGGAACCGGGCTGGGCGGCGCATTCGGGGGCGAGGTGACCGCCTACCGCAGCCGGCGCGGCATCGAGCGAACGCTCTTCCGGCTGACCATCCTGCTGGCGGCCCTGTTCGTGATCTTCAGCCTGCTGAACCTGCTTCCCAAGACGGCCTGAGGCCATCGGCGCCCGGTCGGCGTGCTCAGAACCCTGTGCTATCATCGGCCGCCTCGCTGGAAATCCCAGCCAACCGCGTGCCGAGGTGGCGGAATAGGCAGACGCGCTAGGTTCAGGACCTAGTGACCATTACG
>JBDTMU010000020.1:0-13054 GCA_039934115.1 Chloroflexota bacterium
TTCCTGGGGGCGCCCGGACCGACCAGCGTCCATCGCCTCAACCCGCTCACCAAGGTGGCGCTGGCGGCCGTGACCACGGCGCTAGCCGTACTGGCCGGAGGGCTGCTTGGACCGGCCCTCCTCGCCGCAGTGGCGGTCGTGGTGCCCGCGCTCGTGGGCCGGATCCTTGGCCGCCTGCTGCGCACGGCGCTGCTGCTGACCCTGCCGATCGCGGTCAGCGTGCTCCTGGTCAACCTCTTCTTCTTCCCGGCCGGACGCGAGATCCTGTTCCAGGTGGGGCCCATCGCGGCCACCTTCGAGGGCCTCGGGTTCGCGCTTGAGACGCTGGCCCGCATCGGGGCCATCAGCGGTGCCATCACTCTCTTCTATCTGACCACTCCCCCCTCGGAGCTGGTGCTCGACCTCGAGCGTCGCGGCGTCTCACCGCGGATCGCGTTCGTGGTGCTGGCATCGGTGCAGACGGTGCCGGCCCTGGTCGAGCGAGCGGGGACCATCACCGCCGCCCAGCGGGCGCGCGGGCTGGATACCGAGGGATCGCTATGGCGACGGCTTCGGGGCGTCCTGCCACTGGCAGGACCCGTCCTGCTCGGCTCGATCACCGAGGTCGAGGAGCGAACGGTGGCCCTCGAGGCACGTGGCTTCACCCGCCCGGGGCACCGGACCCTGCTGTGGTGGCCATCGGACTCGGCGCGCCAACGACTGGCCCGATGGCTGCTCGTGTTGGCCGTGCCGTTCCTGGTCGTGGCACGGGCGCTCGGCTGGCTGGGATGGCTGCGCTGATGCTGACCCTCGAATCCGTCACCTACCGGTACGCGGGGGCGCCCCGCTCATCGCTCCATGAGGTGAGCCTGGAGCTGCGTGCAGGGGAGGTGCTCGGCCTGGTCGGCGCCTCGGAGTCGGGGAAGACGACCCTCTGCCTGGTCGCGTCCGGGCTGGCGCCACGAACGGTCGGCGGGACACTCACCGGTCGCGTCCTGCTCGACGGGGAGGAGACGGCTCCGCTCCTCATGCACCAGCTGGCCGGGCGAATCGGGATCGCCTTCGCCAGCCCGGCAACGCAGCTTTCCGGGGTGGCCGCCACGGTCTACGAGGAGGTCGCCTTTGGACCGATGAACCTCGGCGTGCCACGTCCCGAGCTGATCGCCCGAACCGAGGAGGCCCTCAGCGCCCTGCGGATCGAGTCGCTCGCCGATCGCGACCCTGCCCGGCTCTCCGGCGGGCAGCAGCAGCTGGTCGCGATTGCCGGCCTGCTGGCACTTCGGCCGGCACACATGGTGCTCGACGAGCCCACCGCCCAGCTCGACCCCGCCGGGACGGCGATGGTGGCGACGGCGCTGGCCAGTCTCGCGACCAACGGGGCGTCCATCCTGGTCGCCGAGCAGAAGACCGATCTGCTGGCGGGGATCTGCTCACGGGTCGTGGTCCTCGACGCCGGTCGCGTGGTGCTCGATGGCCTCGCTGCCGAGATCCTGGCCGATCCGCGGCTCACCGATCTCGGAGTGGCGCCCCCGCCGGCGGTCCGCCTCCGGCGAACGGCCGCGGACGCAAACCTGCCGGCGGCGAGTCTTGCCCGGCTCGACGAGGCGATCGCGCAGGCGCTTTCGCAATGACCGATCTCGTCCTTGAAGGAGTCAGCTACCGCTACCGGAATGGCGGCACGCTGGCGCTCGACGGGATCGACCTGCATATCGGCGCCGGCGAACAGGTGGCCCTGATCGGGCAGAACGGGAGCGGCAAGACGACCCTGGTCCGGCACCTGAATGGGCTGCTGCGCCCGACCTTGGGTCGCGTCCGGCACGACGGCACGGACGTGGCCAGGCGCACGGTCGCGCAGCTGGCACGCTCGGTCGGGCTTGCCTTCCAGGATCCCGATCGCCAGATCTTCGCCGGCAGCGTCCGCCGCGAGGTCGAGTTCGGGCCCCGCAACCTCGGCATGAGCGGGGGCCAGCTGCGCACGGCTGTCGAGACGGCTTTTGCCGAGGTCGGCCTCGAGGAGGAGGCTGGCACCAACCCCTACGACCTGGGAGCATCGCGCCGAAAGCTCCTGGCGCTGGCATCGGTCCAGGCCATGGGCACACCGGTGCTGGTCCTCGACGAGCCGACGACCGGACAGGACATGCGTGGCGTGGAGATCGTGAAGCGCGTCATCGATGGAGCTCACGCCGCGGGCAGGACCGTCATTGCCATCAGCCACGACATGGAATTCGTGGCCGCATCCTTCGACCGGGTGGTCGTGCTCAGGGCCGGCAGGGTGATCCTGGACGGGTCGCCGGCATCGGCCTTTGACGAGGCCTCGTGGGATGCCCTGCGATCGACCTACCTGGAGCCGCCACTTCCCGCCATCCTTGGCTCGCGATTGGGACTGGGCGCTACCCCGACCGATGCCGAGCTCCTGGCGGCGCTCTAAAAGCCAGGCAGCGGCGGCAGCGGATTCCCCTCGGCGTCCACCCGCTCCTCGGACGGCAGCTCGTCCCGATGACGACGTCCCCGGGTCGGCCCGGGGATCGGCTCGGCCATCACCGAGTGCGGGACCTCGTCGAGCCGCTGAGCGATCCCGCGCAGCCCGAGGTGCCGCAACGCGGCGCCGAAGCGATCGACGAATGCAGGATCTCGCAGCAGGCCAAATGCCAGCGAGGGTGTGGCGCGGATCAGCAGCTCGATGCCTCGCACCGCTTCGGGCAGGTTGACCTGGTTCAGCCCCAGCTGCGCGTCGAGCAGGTCGAGGCCTCGATTTGCCTCGCGGCGCGCCCGCGTGGTGAAGTGCGGCGTGCGATTGACCAGCACGCGCGTCCGGTACAGGGCGGCGCGGGCCAGGACGTCGCGACTTGCAGGAGCCGGAAAGGCCATGGACCGAATCTTACGCGGCGGCGAAGGATGGCAGGAAGCGATGGCCCTTGCCCTCTCGCAGGCGACCAGGCCGATCTCTGCCGACCCGAGGTTCGCGCCGCGCGCCGCCGTCAGCGGCTCGAACCTCCCCCGCTACGACCGCGCTGATTTCCCGCCGGCGCGCCCTGCTGCGACCGTGCTGCTCCTGTATCCGAGCCTCGATGGCGAGCTGACCCTGCCGCTCACCGTCCGACATTCCGGGCTGCGCGACCACGCCGGCGAGATCTCGCTGCCTGGCGGTGCGGCCGACCCCACCGATGCTTCGCTTGAGGCGACAGCAATTCGCGAGGCTTGGGAAGAGATCGGGGTCGAGCCGTCGGCCGTGAGGATGGTCGGCGTCCTCGACGACATCTGGATCCCCGTCAGCAACTTCGAGCTGCGTCCGTTCGTCGGCACCACCGCCGCCCGTCCAACCTTCGCTCCCCGCACCGATGAGGTCACGGAGATCGTCGAGCTGCCAGTGCATTACCTCCTGGCTGACGGCGCCGTCACCGAGGAACTGATCACGGGGCCCGGCTGGCAGCTGCGCGCTGCTGTGTATCGGCACGCTGGTCATCGGATCTGGGGCGCCACCGCGCGGACGCTGGCCATGTTCGCTGCCGTCCTGCAGGAAGCGGGGTTCCAGCCCTAGCGGCGAGTCTCGATCGTCGTTCGGGCTGCTCGCAGATGGTCGAGCAGCTTTCCGTGGTGCGACTGCGGGGCAGCGACGATGCTCAGCCGAGGACCCCGTTTGGCGACGTTCCACCACGCCCCGCCGTAAAGGTCCGTGACGATTGCCCCGCCGCGCTCGGCGATCAGCCCGGCCGCCGCGATGTCCCACAGCGAGAGTCCGCCGTTCTGAACGTAGGCGTCGAAGCGACCGGAGGCGACGTACGCCAGAGCCAGCGCGGCGCTCCCCATCCGACGCCCGATCCGGATCTCATGCGCCACCCGTCGCTCACGGGCAATACCACCTCGCCCGATGATCGCAAGGCTGACCACGAAGTCGCCCAGCTCCGTCTTGTCGCTGGCGCGCACCGGCTCGCCGTTGAGCGTCGTCGGACCGCCCGAGGTCGCGGCATAGCAGTCACCGCGCAGCGGGTCGAGGACCACGCCGACGACCGGCACGCCTCCCTCGACAAGACCGATGGAGACGCAGAAGAACGGGATCCCGTTGGCGTAGTTCACGGTGCCGTCGAGTGGGTCGATGACCCAGGTCCGTCGGCTCCATCGGCCCCTGCCAGCTGCAGTGGCCGGTTCCTTGGCCCGGTCAGCTCGTTCGTGGCGCCCGGACTCCTCAGCAAGAATGGCGTCTGCCGGGAAGCGCGAATGAATGGCCTTGATGACGAGAGCTTCGCTGGCGTAGTCGACGTTGGTGACGACGTCCCGCTTGCTCTTCCGATCGACCTTCATTGCCTGCTCGTAGCTGGCACTGAGCAGCTCGCCAGCGTGGCCTGCCAGGGCAACCGCAAACGCAAGGTCATTGTCGTGGGAGGTGGGCATCTGAATCGATCGTAGCGGAGCAGTGGTAAGTCCAAGCTCATCCACCGGTAAGGCAGGTCCTGCGACAGTTCAGATGACTTGAACAGTTGGAGACCGAATTGATCAAACGCAGGCGGGCAACAAAGACCGAACACTGGATGCCGACTCGGCAGCGGTCGGCGCGACGGCTGGATTTCTGGCGAATGCCTGCTGACCTGTACCCAGCAGCTCGGCGCCCATTGCCCGTGCAGGTGGCTGACCAGATCAGGCGAAGAATTAGTACCGGGGATCTGCGCCCCGGCCAGCGCATTGAATCGTCGAGGAAGCTCGCTGCTGAGCTGCAAGTCAGTCTGCCGGTCCTGCGCGAAGCCCTGGCGGCGCTGTCGTATCTGGGGATGATCGACGTGCGACATGGGGTAGGCGTCTTCGTTGCTCGACGACAGCCAGCCGCACGCGTGCTGCGGGTCTCCCATAGGCGAGCCCACAGGAGCGAGCTCCATGAGCTGCGGGCGACGATTGCTGCCGAGGTGGCGGCTCGGGCGGCTGCACACCGGCGCACAGAACGTCAGGAGCTCGACCTTCATCTGTTGTTGCAGGAGCGCCACCGATCTGTCCTCGGCGGTGAACCGACCGCCTTCATCGAGGCCGACCTGAACCTGCACGCATTTGTGGCCGGCGTCGCTCGCAGCCCGCTGCACGCGGCGCTGGAGCGAATGGCTGGAGTGGGCCTGCGGACCGATATGACAGGGCGCGCGCGGCGCCTGGCACGTGACGACGAGCTCGATGAGCTCCATCGCACGCTTGTGGATGCAATCGATGCCTCGGACGAGGACGCCGCCCGGGCCACGGCACGGGCGATTGCCATCGCCGAGGGCGCGGCGCCCGACTAGGAACCGCGCTGCGCTACCCTATCGGGCGTGCCACAGATCCACCTCCGCGCGGAGCCGGGAGACTACGCGCCCCTTGTGCTGCTGCCGGGCGACCCAAATCGGGCTCGCAAGATCGCGGAGCGCTTCGACGGAGGCCTGGCAAAGGCACGGCAGGTGACCGAGCATCGGGCCCTGTACGGGTGGACGGGCACGTACCAGGGGCACCCGGTGAGCGTCCAGACATCGGGCATGGGGACTCCGAGCTTTGCGATCGTGGCCGAGGAGCTCCTGCGGCTGGGCGTCAAGCAGCTGATAAGGGTCGGGACCTGCGGCGGGATCGCGCCGGGGCTGAGGACCGGTGACCTGGTGGTCGCCCTCTCCGCCTGTCCGACCGATGGCGCCACCAACACCTACCTGCATGGGGACCGATACGCCCCGACCGCCGACTACGCCCTGACGCACACCCTGGTCCACGCGGCAGAGGCGGCGGGGATCCCGGTCAGGGTCGGGCCGGTGGCATCGGTCGATGTCTTCTACAACACCGATGCCGACTACTTCAGCAAGTGGCGCGAGCGCGGGGTGCTCGCCTTCGAGATGGAGGCGTCTGTCCTCTTCTACCTGGCGGCGCGCGCCCGAGTCCAGGCCGCCTGCCTGCTCACCGTCAGCGACGTGCTGAACGAGGAAGAGGGGACGGAAGAGACCTACATGTCGCTCGAGGACCTCGACGCCGCGGTCGAGCGCATGATCGAGGTGGCGCTGACGGCCGCCGTACAATCGGGGCCATGACCGATACCCTCGCCCGCCCTGCCGCCGCTGACGCGGCGGCCGACTTCCTCCCCCTCAAGGGGATCGACCACGTCGAATTCTGGGTGGGGAACGCCAAGCAGGCCGCAGCCTACTATCGGGCCCTGTGGGGCTTCACGCCGGTCGCCTACGCCGGTCTCGAGACGGGGGTCCGCGACCGCGCCAGCTACGTGCTGGTGCAGAACGACATTCGCTTCGTCTTCACCGCCCCGCTGACCGACACCGGGGCGCTGGCCGAGCACGTCCGCCACCACGGCGATGGAGTACACGACATTGCCTTCGCCGTCGACGACGTGACATCGGCCTGGCGCGAGACGACCGCGCGGGGAGCGGTGAGCGCGTTGGAGCCGGCCGAGATCACGGGCGAGAAGGGCGTGCTGCGTCGCTCCGCGATCCACACGTACGGCGAGGTGCTCCACTCGTTCATCGACCGCAGCGACTACACCGGTGCCTTCGCTCCCGGCTATCACCGCATCTCGAAGCCCGCGCCCGCGGCCACCGGACAGCAGCTGCTCGAGGTCGACCACTGCGTCGGGAACGTGGCGCTGGGCGACATGAACCGGTTCGTCGACTTCTACCGCGACGTGCTCGGCTTCTCGCAGCTGATCCACTACGACGACAAGGTGATCCACACCGAGTACTCCGCCCTGATGAGCAAGGTGATGCAGTCGGGCAACGGCCGCATCAAGTTCCCGATCAACGAGCCGGCCGACGGCAAGCGCAAGAGCCAGATCCAGGAGTTCCTCGACTACTACCTCGAGGCGGGGACCCAGCACATTGCCCTGCGCACCGAGGACATCGTCGGCACGGTGCGTGCCCTTCGCTCACGGGGAGTGGAGTTCCTGGGCATGCCGCATGAGTACTACGCCGCGCTGCCGGACCGCGTCGGCGACGTCGGGATCCCGATGGACCTGCTCGAAGAGCTGGGGATCGAGGCCGACCGCGACGAGGAGGGCTACCTGCTCCAGATCTTCACCAAGCCGGTGCAGGACCGCCCGACCTTCTTCTTCGAGATCATCGAGCGGCACGGGTCGCGCGGCTTCGGGGTCGGCAACTTCAAGGCTCTCTTCGAGGCCATCGAGCGCGAGCAGGAGAAGCGCGGCAACCTCTAGGCCCTCGTAGACTCCAGCCAGCATGAAGATCGCGCATGTGCGGGAGATCAACGCGCCCGCGGGCACGCAGTGGCGGCTGGCGGCGGCCCTGGATGCGGGAGATCGCCCGCAGGGCTGGCTCGACCTGGAGCCGATGCGGCGTTCGCAGGTGCAGGCGGATCCGCGCCTTGCGCACAATTCAGCGCTCCATCGACAGCCGCTCACCACGCTGGACGCCCTGCTCGCACGCGGCCTGCGCGTCGCGGCGCTCGGCGAGCTCGCTGAGGCGGCCGCGAGTGCGGGGGAACCGGCGCTTGACGTGGCCGATCTGGAGTTCGGGCCGCCGGTCCTCGAGCCGCCCACCCTGCGCGACTTCTACGCGTTCGAGGGCCACGTCAAGACGATGTGGGAACGGCGCGGCGGGACGGTCCCGGAGGCGTGGTACCGGCTTCCGATCTTCTACTTCAGCAACGTCTCGGAGATCCGCGGGCCGGGCGACCCGGTCTGGCGCCCGGCCGCATCACAGGAGCTCGACTACGAGCTGGAGGTGGCCGCCCTGGTCGACACGGAGGTGCGCGACCTCTCTCCGGAGCGTGGCGAGGAGGCGGTCGGTGGCTACATGGTCTTCAACGACTGGAGCGCACGCGACCTTCAGCGCGAGGAGACGGCCGTTCGCCTCGGGCCGGCCAAGGGGAAGGACTTCGCCTCCTCCATCGGCCCCTGGCTGGTCACGCCCGACGAGCTGGCGGACGCGCAGCGCGGGAAGGGCTTCGACCTTGCCATGACCGCCACGGTCAACGGCACGGAGCTGTCACGCGGGAGCTGGGCCGACGCCCAGTTCAGCTTCGGCGAGATGGCTGCCCGTGCCAGCGCCGATGCGCGGCTGCGCCCCGGCGACCTGCTCGGCTCGGGAACGGTCGGCACCGGCTGTCTGCTGGAGGTCAAGGACGAGATCCTGAAGCGATACCTCGAGCCGGGCGATGTGGTGACGCTGACGGTCGAGCGGCTTGGCGCATTGACAACGACCATCGTCGAACGGCCGGCGAACCGATGACGGGCGAGATCGTGGCGACGGCGATGGACCGGCTGGGCGCCGTGCGGCGCAGGCTGGCTGAACACGCCGCGCGTCCGCTGCCGCCCGGCCTGACCGACCCGGACCCGGGCGCCTCCGAGCGATGGGAGGCGGGCCAGGTCTGGGCGCACCTGGCCGAGTTCCCCGCCTTCTGGCACGATCAGATCCGGACCGTCGTGGTGGCGCAGGGCGGCGCGACGACCGGCCCGATTCCCTTCGGACGGCTGAAGACCGACGCCGGTCGCACGGACCCGATCGAGCGGGAGCGGCGAACGGCCCCGAGCGACCTGCTGGCACGTGTCACCTCCCAGATCGCCGACCTCTCGACGACGCTGACCGCCCTGCCGGCCGACGCCTGGACTGCCACAGGCCTGCACCCGACCTTGGGGGAGATGAGCCTGCCAGCGATCCTCGAGCGGTTCGTGCTCGGGCACCTCGAGGAGCATGCTGACCAGCTCGACGGGCTGGAGCTGGTGACCCTCGACGAGATACGCGCCGCCGCCGAGCGGATCCGGGGAGTGGCTCTGCACACCCCCCTGCTGCGCTGGGACGACCGCACGTGGCTCAAGCCAGAGAGCCTGCAGCCGGTTGGCGCATTCAAGATGCGCGGCGCGTACAACGCGGTCGCTTCTCTGACCGACGAGGAGCGAGGGCGGGGCGTGGTGACCTACTCGTCGGGCAACCATGCCCAGGCGGTCGCGCGGGCGGCGCGGCTGCTCGGCGCGCACGCAGTGATCGTCATGCCCGAGGACGCCCCTCCGGTCAAGGTGGAAGGGGTCCGTCGCGACGACGCCGAGATCGTGGTGGCGGGCCGGACAGGCGAGGAGCGCCACGCGATCGCGCTCGAGCTGGTGGAGCGGGACGGTCGGGTGATGATCGAGCCGTACGACGACCGGCGGATCATTGCCGGGCAGGGGACCTGCGGCCTGGAGATCGCGGAGGACCTGCCCGCTGTCACGAGCGTCCTGATCCCGGTGAGTGGGGGCGGGCTCTCGGCCGGGATCGCCACCGCCATCAAGGCCCTTGCGCCGAACGCGCGCGTCATCGGCGTCGAGCCCGAGCTGGCTGCGGACGCGCGCGAGTCGCTCGCCAAGGGTGAGATCGTGCGCTGGGACGGCTCGCTGACGACCCGCACGATGGCCGACGGGCTGCGCGTCGAGCACCTCGGCTGGCTCCCCTTCCTGCACCTGCGCCGCTTCATGGACGAGATCGTTACCGTAAGCGAGGAGGAGATGGCCGAGGCGATGCGCCAGCTGGCGACCCGCGGCCGCCTCGTGGTGGAGGCGTCAGGCGCGGCCGGCATGGCAGCGCATCTGTCCGGTGCCGCGCCTCAGCCCGACGGCGACGACCACCGCGTCATCGTCATCAGCGGCGGAAACGTCGACCCCGCTGCCTTCGCCGCGATCCTCCTGGGGTAGCGTGCCAACCGTGAGCCAGGACGTCGAGGATCTGAACCGGCGCCTGCTGCGCGCCCGCGATGCCATGGACCGTGCCTACCTCTCCGAGGCCCACTTCATCCGCAGCTTCCGCTCCGTGTTCGGGGAGACGCCGCACTGCTACCTACAGCGGCGCCGGGTGGAGCGCTCGATGTTCCTCCTGCGCGAGACCGACCGCCGCGTCACCAACATCTGCCTCGATGTGGGCTTCACCAGCCTGGGGACCTTCAGTCGCACGTTCCGGGAGATCGTCGGCGAGACCCCGTCGGGCTACCGCACGGGGCATGGACCGATCGTGGCGCCTCACTGCGTCCAGCTGGCGGCCATGCGGCCGCGGGTCGGGGCGAGGGTAGCAATGCAATCGAGGAGTTTTGGAGAAGCCGCGGGTGGAGCAGCACCCTAGGATCAGGACCGACCCAATGAACTGGCAAACGCGAGGATCGCCACGATCAACAGGCTGAACGTCGCCTCCATCTATGTCCTCGACAAGGAGGAGGCGCTCGACTTCTACGTCAATAGGCTCGGACTCGAGGTGGGCAATGACGTCCGGCAGGGTGACTACCGCTGGCTGACGGTGCGCGTTCCTGGCAACCCGGAGACCGAGGTCTCCCTGGAGCAGCCGGGCCCGCCGCTGCACGACGAAGCGACCGCCGCACAGCTCCGCGAGCTGATCACCAAGGGCGCCCTCGGCGGGCTCGTCTTCATCACGGACGATGCCCGGGGCCTGTACGAGACCCTGAAGGCACGCGGCGTCACCGACTTCACCCAGCAGCCCACCGAGCACTTCTATGGCACCGACATGGGCCTGCGCGATCCCTTCGGCAACCCCATCCGGATCCTGCAGCAGGGAAAGGTCGCCCAGCAGGCTACTGCCTGACGATGCCGAAAGGAGATCTGCAATGAGCGAGTCGAAGCGGCCCACGAAGAGCCGTGCGACCCGGAGCTCGGCCAACGTATGGACGGAAGAAGAGCGAGCCGCCATGCAGGAGAGCGCGCGAGAGCGAAGGGCGGCCTCGCGTCGCGACCCAGGCGAGGCACGAGCCGAGGGCGAACGCGATGTGCTCGCGAAGATCGCGGAGATGCCGGATCCTGATCGCGTGATGGCCGATCGGCTCCACGCGCTCGTCACCTCAATCGCGCCGTCTCTCGTACCCAGGACCTACTACGGGATGCCCGCGTACGCCAGGGACGGCAAGGTCATCTGCTTCTTCCAGGCAGCCTCGAAATTCAAGGTCAGATATGCGACGTTCGGCTTCCAGCCCGATGCCAGCCTCGACGACGGCACCATGTGGCCGGTCGCCTTCGCGCTGACGAAGCTGACCGCCGCCGATGAGACGAGGATCGGGGCGCTCGTGAAAAGAGCGGCGAGCTGAGGACTGACTACGCCGAGCAGAGCCAGGGGGACGAAGAAACCGAACAGGTGTTCGACATGGAACCCTCAGGTCGAGGTCCGCGTCCCGGGGGCATGACAACCCGGACTCGTCGCGCCGCCCCGCTCCTGCTCGTGCTTGCCCTGGGAGTGGCCGCGTGCAGCGCCGTCCCCGGTGGCTCCCCGCCGCTCGACTCGGCGGACGCCGCGCGCCTGGCGCTCGCCCAGCAGGCCCGCTTCGCGGGGATCGGCCCCTACGACGCGGACCTGATCGGCCAGGCTGCCTGGTACAAGGTCACCGACGCGGAGGACGGGTGGGCCGTGCTGATCAGGATCGGCTGGGGCGACTGCGAGGCCGGCTGCATCAACGAGCATCGCTGGACCTACACGGTGGCGCGGGATGGGGGAGTCGTGATGACGAAGGAGGAGGGAGATGCGCTGCCGGGTGCGACTGGCGTGCGGGGAACGGTGACTGCCGGCCCCACCTGCCCGGTCGAGACGATTCCCGCTGATCCCGCCTGCGCGCCGCGACCGGTCGCCGGAGCCGTGCTGGTCTTCACCGGTGGGGATGGGCACGAAGTGAAGCGAGTCACCTCGGCCGCGGATGGCTCCTTCGCGATCGAGCTCCCACCGGGCGTGTATGGCGTGATGGCCCAGGCCGTCGAAGGCCTGATGGCAACGCCTGCGCCGATGGAGGTCGAGGTCGAGGCCGGGCCGCCGACGGAGCTGCAGGTCTCCTACGACACCGGAATCCGCGGCTAGCGGCGCTTCGGCTCGAAGTCGGGGTCAACGGGGGCCGTAGGCCCCACGTTGTCGGCGGTCGGCATCAGGACCCACAGGAAGACGGCCATCGCCGCGGCGAAGATGAGGAGGAGGGCGGAGCCTGCGGGCTCCCCGTCGCTGACCAACCAGTAGACGGCTCCCACCACCGCGATCAGGGTCGGCAGCGCGAGAATGCGGAACGCCATGGCCGAGATGATACCTAGACGAGCCAGCCGCAGTCGGTGCGAGCCACGGCCCGACCCTCGGTGGTCCGGATCCCGGTGGCCGGCTCGCTGGCCCGAACCAGTGGGCCCGCGCCAAGGAGCTCGCCGCTGTCGGCCAGCGTCGCACGCCGCACGGCGGGGTCGGTGACCGGCGCCTCGCCCTCGGCGACCTCGGGGAGGGCCGCCCGCGGTCCCGGCACGGGTGGCGTTCCGACCGCCGGTCGAGCCGTGATCAGCGACCCGTCCGGGTAGGCCAGCCAGAGGCCGCGCATGCGCGCCACGAAGTGCTCGGGCATGCCGGGGACGAGGAGGTCGACCTGACCGGCGCGGCTGCGGCGGTAGCCTCGGGGCCGCTCGTCCGCCTGGACCCGGTCGACGAACGGGCGCGACAGGAGCTCCTCCACCGCAAGTGATATCTTCTCCGGCGCATCGACCCTCGACGCGCCGTCGCGGAAGGTGGCCGTGCCGACCACGCTGCTCTCGTCGCTGCCCTGGCTGCCCTGGACCAGCTCGTAGACGATCGTGTCCTCGGTCCGCAGCCGAGCGATGGGATCGATCACGGCCGCAGGATAGCCGATGCCGGCGCCCCTTCATCGGCGCATCCGCGCAGCCGGCTCAGGGGCCGCTTCGGTAGAATCGCGGGGCCAAGAATGAGCGGAGGAGCCGGGTGAGCGCGATCGAAGAGGGTGGCTATCGGGAGATGGTCGAGGCGCAGGGCGACCAGCAGATCGACACCTGGGCGGCCGATCTGTTCATCGACTTCGCCAAGCGGATGGGCGTCGGGACGGCCATCGCTGCGTTCTGCGATGTCACCAACCTGGACGCCAGGGGATTCCAGCGGGCCTTCCTCGTCGGCGGGGGACCAGACCATGTGGTGGGCATCGACACGGCAGGGGCACTGGCCGCGCCGATCTTCGAGCTGCCGCGTGCCATCGCTGGCCTGCGCCGCACCGATCCCGACGCTCGACGCAAGCTGGTCGCCTTCCTCGTCGGTCAGCGCGAGGTGATGAGCTACACGCCCTGAGGGTTACGCCGGCTCGCGCGTGGCCCGAATGATGGCGATCGCGTTCTCGAGCTTCA
>JBDTMU010000021.1:0-12607 GCA_039934115.1 Chloroflexota bacterium
GCCCTCACCCTCGGCACGACGCCCATCAGCTGGCAGCTCGTCGGCGCGTTGCTGTTCGGGATCGCCGCCCTGGTCGCGCTGTGGACCGTCGCTCGGCGCGACGACCCTGCCGGCCTGCTGGTGGGTGCACTGGTGCTGGCGGTCGCCTTCTTCGCGCTCCCTACCCGCGTCCACGAGCGCTATCTCTTCCCGGCGCTTGCCCTGGCGGCTCCCCTAGTGGCCCGGTCGTGGAAATGGGCGGTCCTCTATGGCGCGCTGACCCTCTCTTTCTTCCTGAACGTCTACTGGCTGTACACCACCGACTTCTCGTTCGCCGGTGGAGACCATCCCATGAACCCGGGCCTCTCCAGACTGCCGATGCCACGCGACCCGGTTCTCGCCTCCCTCGTCTTCAACGACACGGGGATCTATCTCCTGTCACTGATGATCGTGATCGCGCTGGCCTGGCTCCTGACTCGAGCGGCGGCCATGGCTCTGGGCTTCCGCGAAGGTGGGGTGCCGACGCCCGCTCCGATCAAGGTCGCGTCGCCGCCGCCGCTCCCCGCGGTCGTGCTGGAGGGTCCTCCCGCGCCACGTCGGTGGCGCATCCCGGCCTGGCTGCGGCGCGATCCATCCCACGTCGAGGACCCGCCCAGGCGGCTGGATCGGCTCGACCTGCTCCTGCTGGTGGTCCTCGTCCTCGCCGCGTTCTTCTTCCGCCTGTGGCGCCTTGAGATCCCGCGGCATACCCACTTCGACGAGGTCTATCACGCCCGCTCCGCGACCGAGTGGCTTGCCGACTGGCAGGAGGGCTGGACCCGCGACACGTACGAGTGGACGCATCCGCCGCTGGCCAAGTACCTGATTGCGGCCGGCATCGTGCTGGCGGACCCGAACAAGGTCGTCGGCGGAACCGATCTCGACGCGCCGGCCACGGCCATGGCCGTGGCGCCCCAGCGCACGGCCCAGACTCGACCAGCGTCGATCCTCTTCACCTCGTCCGGCGACGACGTGATCACGGCGCGCGAGGTCCTGACCGGCAAGGAGGTTGCGTCCTGGAGCGTGGAGGGCCCGGTTGCCAGCCTGGCCTATGACGAGGACGGCAACCGGCTGCTGGTGGGCCTCGCATCGGGCGGAGCGGTCTCCTCATACGACATGACCGCATTCCTGGGCCAGCTCGGCGAGCGCGGACCGCCGCCCGGCATCGGGCAGATCGAGACCGGCCTTGCCGCCGTGAACCAGATTGTCATTCCGGCCAGTCAGACCGTGATTCTCTTCGCCGGGCCGAATGGGATCGTCGAGGTCGAGCGGGAGACGGGCGTCGAACTGGCAAGCTCCGAGCTCGTGGCGGCCGGGATCGGCTACGTGCCCGCGGGGTCGGGCGATGCCGCCGACCCGCGGGTGGTCGCGGTCAACAAGGCGGGCTCGGCCCTGATCGTGCTGGATGGCGTGACCCTGAAACCCGCGACCGACGTGGCGGGCACCGATGGGGAGATCCCGCTTCCATCGACCCCGGTAGGGCCGCTGCTGGTGCAGGGGAGCGGCAAGAGCCTCCAGATCTGGGTTCCGCTCGGCCCGCTGCCCGCTGACGACGAGCATGGGCCGGTCCTCGGCGGGCTCAGCGTCTTCGACGAGACCGTAAAGCTGATCGACACCGTCCCGCTTCCCGGCGCGGCGGTTGCGATCGGCTGGCAGCGGGTCGCCAACATCGTCTACGTCGCGGGGATCGAGGCGCGAACAGATCAACCGGTGGTGTGGGCCGTCCAGCCGCTCGGCAATGGCGGCACCCAGAGCGCGGGCTTCGCGACCTTCGACACCACCGTGCTCCCAGGCGAGGCCCTCGCCATGGGATTCGACATCTCCGACGACGCCCAGGGAGACGACCACGCGCTGCTCCTCGTCTCGACAGCCGTGGGCGACGGCGGACGCCTTGTGTCGATCGATGCCGGCTCGAACGCGTTCGCCTGGCGCCTGGCCGGCATCGCGTTCGGGGCGGCCCTGGTCGGGATCATCTTCCTGTTCGCCGCCACCCTCTTCTCCCGCCGGCGAATCGCAGTCCTGGCGGCGACGTTCGTCGCCTTCGACGGGATGAGCTACGTCATGAGCCGGATCGCCATGAACGACATCTACGCGGCGACCTTCATCGTGGCGGGCTACGCGCTCTTCTGGCAGATCTGGTCAGGCCGATGGGCACGCAGCGCCTGGTGGGTGCTGCCCGCGGTCGGGGTCATGATCGGCCTGGCCGCGGCGACCAAGTGGGTCGGCTGGTACGCCCTCATCGGCCTGTGGGTGCTGGTGATGGCCCGATCAGAATTCGGCCGCTTCCTGCTGGTGGCGGGGATCGCCTTCCTGACGGTTGTCGCCGGGTTCGGCGCGCCGTGGCCCTTCCTGGTCGTCTGCATCCTGGCGCTTGTCCTGGCGCTGCTGCTGGTCTGGCGGCGGCCGATCCGGCTCTCGCCGGGGGACATCCTGGCGCTCCCGCCGATCGGGGTGGTTGGTGGAGGGATCGGCCTGGCCTTCGCGATCGCGTATTCGACCGTGGAGGGGCGCGAGCCGCGCAGCGCAGTCGAGTTCATCTTCGCGTTCCTGGCGCGCGGGGCGCAGGCCGCATGGCCGGCCTGGATCATGCTGGCGGTTGCCGGCCTGCTGCTGCTGGGTCGCGCCTGGCGCTCCTTCCGAGAGCCGAGCAGCGATCGGCGCTGGTACATCCCCGGCGAGCTGGGCGGCTTCGCGTGGCCGTGGGTCGGCGCATGCCTGCTGGTGCTGCCGCTGCTCGTCTATTTCATCGCCTACATCCCGTACCTGGAGCTGGGACATGGCATCGCGACCCAGAACCTGGGCCCAGGCTACGGCTGGTCGCTCGACGAGATGCAGTCGCAGATGTTCGGCTACCACTTCGGCCTGCAGGCTGGGCACCCGGCGGCATCGCCGTGGTGGAGCTGGCCGCTCGACCTGAAGCCGGTCTGGTTCTACAGCCACTCGTACGACAACCGGCTGATGGCGGTCATCTACAACGGCGGCAACCCGATCCTCTTCTGGGCCGGCATCCCGGCCGTCGTGTGGTGCGGGATCCTGGCCTGGCGGCGTCGCTCACTGGCCCTGGCGCTGGTGGCCGCGGCCTTCGCCTTCCAGTACCTGCCCTGGACCCGCATCGAGCGGGCCACATTCCACTACCACTACTTCACCGCCGCCCTGATGGCCATGATCGCGGTGGCGTACGTAGTGGACGAAGGGCTGCGGTCGTGGGCATATCGGTCGCTGGCGATCGCCTTCCTCGTCCTCGCCGTGATCGCCGGGCTGCTGATCTTCCCGCTCGGCTCGGCCCTCGCCATGCCCGACTGGTACATCAACGCCGCGCGCGCCCTTGCGCCGTGGAACTACGCCTTCAGGTTCCCCGATCCGCCGCAGGGCGACCGCGGCCAACTGCTCAGCGCCGACACGCTCAAGCTTGCCATCGGCCTGGTCGTCTCGCTTGGCGCCGCGGCCTTTGCGCTGTTCGGACGGGACTTCTTCGCCGCTCGCCGGGCAGCGGCAAGCCCGGTCGACTCGGGGCCGGATCCCTCAGGCTGGGCGCCACCGGATCGTCCTGAAGAGGAGGATCAGAGCCGCGAACCACCTCCCTCCGGATGACTGCGGTACCGGGCTTGACACCTGAGGAGAGCGGGCCGTAGACTCCCGCGGCGGCCCCGACCTTGCCTCACTGCTGTGTGGTGCCGCCCGGCCAACCTCTCAACGAGGACGTGTGTTCTAGCCATGAGACTCTCGCACAGCGCCCGAATCGAGCGCCTTACGACGCCTATCAACGGCGTCGACGGCGGGAGATCTGCGCCCCCCTCGAGCTGATGCCATGGCGGCAGGGCCGCCAAGCACAAGCCACGAGCCGTGGGCCAGATCGGGTCCACGGTTTTTTGATGCTCGCACCGGCGCGCAGCAGGAGCCGCGGACCACGCAGGACCCGCGGCTCTCTCCATGTCCATCGGCGGAAAACAAGACAACCGAGCGAGTGATGACGGATCACCCAGAGGAACCTGAGATGACCACCCTGCTGGAACAACCGAAGACCGAGCCGATGCGCCCGGCAGCGCCGGCGCCTTCGCGCACGCACCGCGTCCTCTCGGACGACGGCGTTCCGGCTCTGCTCGTCGAGCACGTCACGAAGCAGTTCGTGGTCGGGGGCCGGCGAAAGCGCAAGCAGGTCATGGCCGTGAACGACGTCACGATCCGGATCCGCCGGGGCGAGATCTACGGCGTGCTGGGCGCGAACGGGAGCGGCAAGTCGACTCTGATCCGGCTGGTGAGCACGTTGCTCACGCTCGACACAGGACGGGTCGAGGTGTTCGGCCACGACATCGAGCGCGACGAGATGGCGGTCAAGCGCGTCATCAACCGGGTGAGCGTGGACGCTGCCTTCTTCAAGAAGCTGAGCCCGTTCGAGAACCTGGCCTACGCCGCGAGGCTGTACGGCATGGAGCCGAAGGCCGCGCGGGCCGAGGCGATCTCGATCCTGGCGCGGCTGGGGATCGGCGAGAAGCGGCTCAGCCGGCCGCTGGAGCAGATGAGCCGTGGGATGCAGCAGAAGGTCGCCATCGCGCGGGCGCTGCTGACCAGCCCGACCCTGCTCCTCCTCGATGAGCCGACGACGGGCCTGGATCCGAGATCCAAGCTGGACGTGCAGGCCTTCATCGAGGAGCTGCGGGACACGCATGACGCCACGATCGTGCTGACCACGCACGACCTGGCGGAGGCGGATCGGCTCTGCGACCGGATCGGGATCATCAACGACGGCCGGATCGTGGTCGAGGACACGCCCGAGGCACTGAAGGCCAAGGTGGCCGCGGAGCGCGGGCTGGAGCCGAGCATGGAGAGCGTCTTCATGACCTACACCGGCCGCTCCCTGGACGACGACCTGGGCGACAACGAAGAGAAGGACGACGAGGACTAGACCGATGGCACTCATGACCCGCGAGCTGAAGGCCTCGTTCGCCTTTGTCGAGCGGAACTTCAACCTGACCAAGCGCTACTGGGGCTGGGAGGTCGCCTTCCTGGTCTACGCCGTGGCGGGCGCGCTTGCCGTGTCCCTGATCGGCGCGGGGCAGGGCGACACGCGTCTCCTGATGACGCTGGTGATCGGCGCCGTCTTCTGGAACTACCTGTCGGTCGTCTTCAGCTTCATCGCCGAGACGGTCAGCTGGGAGCGCTGGGAGGGGACCCTGGAGTACACCTTCATGGCCCCCGTGCGGCGCTATGCCCAGATGCTGGGATCGACCGTCTATGCCGTGGCCTTTGGCTTCGTGCACACGGTGGTGGTGCTGGTGGTGCTCGCACTCTTCTTCGAGCTCGACCTGTCGCGCGCCAACTTCGTGACCGCGGCGGTCTTCATGGTGCTCGGCTCGGTCTCGTTCATCGGGATCGGGATCATGACCGCCATCCTGCCGCTCATGTACGTGGAGCGCGGGGCGCAGATGACCTTCGTGCTGCAATCGGTGCTGCTCCTGATCAGCGGCGTCTACTACAGCGTTGAGGTGCTCCCCGGCTGGATGCAGTTCCTCTCGAACTTCAGCCCCGCGACCTACGTGCTCGATGCGACGCGCGCCGGCCTGATCGACGGCGTGGGTGTTGGCGAGCTGCTCGGCGACGTCTGGCCGCTGCTGCTTATGGGGATCGTCTTCATCCCGCTGGGCCTCTGGGCATTCGGGCGCGCCGAGCGCTACGCAAAGCGCACCGGCAAGCTGAAGCGAGTGGGGTAGTGATGGTGACCGATATCGCCGGCCTCTCACTGCGCGTGCACACCGGCGGCACCGCGCCGGCCTCGGTCATGGCGCCGATCGCCAACGCCGTCTACGCCCTCAACGGCATGGACGAGATGACCACGGGGGCCGAGCTCGAGAACTGGCTCGCGCATGTCACCGAGGGCTTCGACCCCGGCCGGGACGTGGCGCTCGTCGAGGTGGACGGTGCGCTGGTGGCCTATGGCTGGGTTGACTGGGTGGACACCCAAGAGGGCACCCGCGAGTTCCGGCTGGGCGGCTACGTCCACCCCGACTGGCAGTCCCGAGCCATCGGCCGCCGGCTGCTGGCCTGGCAGGAGGACCATGCGCGTGCGCATCCCGCTGCCACGGCGAGCGAACGGCCGCTCAACTTCGGCAGCTGGTCGTCCGATGAGAACGTCCGCAAGGTGCGGCTCTTCACGCGGTCGGGCTACGAGGTAGTGCGCTACTTCTTCGAGATGAATCGGCCGAACCTGTTTGAGATCGAGGTGCCGCCGATGCCGGAGGGCCTCGAGATCCGGCCGATCGGCTCGGATCGCGCCAGCCTGAAGCAGCTGTGGGACGCCGATGTCGAGGCGTTCCAGGATCACTGGGGCGGCTTCGACGCGTCCGACGCTGCCTTCGAGGCCTGGCTCACCGATCCGATGCACGTTCCCGACCTGTGGGTCGTCGCCTGGGACGGCGACGAGATCACAGGGGCGGTCACGAACGCGATCTTTGCCGCTGAGAATGAGGCGTTCGGACGTGCGCGGGGCTGGATGGAGACGGTCTTCGTCCGTCGCCGCTGGCGCCGTCGCGGGCTTGGCGCCGCGATCGTGGCCCGTGCACTGGTTCGGCTGCGCGACGCAGGGATGACCAGTGCAGGGCTGGGTGTCGACAGCGACAACCCGACGGGCGCCCTCGCGCTCTACGAGCGTTCCGGTTTCCGGGTCCATCGACGTTCCGCCGCGTATCGCAAGCCGATGGAGGTGGCGCGATGACGGGCACCGGGCTCGACCTCAGCCTGCGGCCGCACCGCGACTCGGACCTCGCCGAGTTCGTGCGGATCGCCAACGACGCCAACGTGGCGGACGGGATCGACGAGCGCACCAGCCAGGCCGGACTGGCCAGCTGGCTGCTGACTGCACGCGCCAACTTCAACCCAGCGGCTGACCTCGCGGTGGCGACCGTGGGTGGTGAGGTGGCCGGCTACGGCTGGGTCGACTGGGTCGAGACCACCGATGGAAAGCGCGAGTACCGGACGCGCGGACACGTCGATCCGGCCTGGCGCCGGCAGGGAGTCGGCTTCGCGATCCTGGCGCACAACGAGGCGCGGATCCTGGAGATCGCGGCTGAGCACCCCGACGACATGCCGCGCGTGTACGGCGCCTTCGCGCCAGATCGGCGGGTGGGTGCCGTGACCCTCCTCTCTGCGGCTGGCTATCTCCCCGTCCGCTACTTCTTCGACATGCTGCGCCCGACCCTCGACGAGATCGCGGTGCCGCCGCTCCCCGAGGGGATGGAGATCCGCCCGGTCACCGACATCGACGGCTACCGGCGCCTGTTCACCGCCGACTCCGAGGCATTCCTGGATCACTGGGGCGGGTTCGACGCTTCCGAGGCCGCGTTCCAGCAATGGCTGGGCGAACCAACATTCGACCCGTCGCTGTTCGTCATCGCATGGGACGGCGACGAGATCGCAGGAGCGGTCATCAACAGCATCGACGCCGAGGAGAACGAGGCTCTCGAGCTCAGTCGAGGCCTGCTCGCGGGTGTATTCGTGCGGCGTCCCTGGCGACGGCGCGGCCTGGCCGCGGCCCTCGTCGGTCGCAGCCTGTCGCTACTGCGCGGGCGCGGCATGACCAGCGCCTGGCTGGGCGTCGACGCGGACAACCCGAACGGTGCATTGGGCGTCTATGAGCGCGCTGGATTCGAGATCTACCGGCGTGCGAGTGCGTACCACAAGCCGATGCTGGTCCCGCGATGACGATTACCCTGGCGGAAGCCCCCACGATTCCGGGTCTGCGCTTCCGCGGCCTTCAGCGCCCCGCCGACGACGACGAGATCGCCCGGCTGGTGAATGCCGGAATGACGGCCAGCAACATCCCGCATCGGCTCTCGCAGGCGCAGGTCACGAACTGGCTGGACCACCCGTCGAACCTGGACCTGGCTGCCGACCTGCTCTTCGCGGAAGTCGACGGGTCGGTCGTGGCCTACACCGAAGGGGGCTGGGAGCAGGACAACGATGGCGGTCGCAACTACGCGGTCTGGGGCCAGGTGCACCCTGACTGGCAGCGCCGAGGCCTGGGGACCGCCCTGCTGCGCTGGATCGAGGCGCGGCAGCGCCGGGTCGCGGCCGCGCACCCTGACGTCGAGAAGCGCCTCGAGAGCTGGGCCAGCGAGGCCGAGGCCGGGCGCCTCGCGCTGCTCGAGCGGAATGGATACCGGATCGTGCGCTATGACTACGAGATGGAGCGCCCGAACCTCGACGACATCCAGCGGTTGCCCCTGCCGGCCGGAATCGAGCTGCGGCCGGCGCGTGAGGAGGATCTGCGCCGCCACTGGGAAACCGAGGTCGAGGTCTTTCGCGACCACTGGGGCGCGATCGACGACAGCGAGGCAAGCTTCGAGCAGATGCGGTCGGATCCGCGTCGCGACATCCGCCTGTGGGTGGTCGCCTGGCAGGGCGACGAGATCGTCGGCCAGGTGCTGAACCGGATCGACCGCGAGGCGAACGCCGAGCTCGGGATGAAGCGTGGCTGGGTCAGCTCGGTCGGCGTGCGCCGCACGTGGCGTCGCCGGGGTGTCGCACGGGCGCTGGTGGCCGAGAGCCTGCGCGTCCTGCGCGACGCGGGGATGACCAGCGCCGGCCTAGGCGTCGACGCGGAGAACGCGAACGGGGCGCTCGGGGTATACGAGGCGACCGGCTTCCGGGTGGTCCGCACGGAGAGGGTCTACCGCAAGGCGCTCTAGCGGCGGCCGCCCGTGGTCGCGACCCCTTCCCGGATCTCGCGGTAGAAGTCAACGATCTGCTCGGTGACGCGGTCCCAGGAGTATTCGGGGGCCTTCGCCCGCCCCTCCTCGCCCAGGCGGTGGCGCAGCTCCTCGTCATTCGACAGCCGGTAGAGCGCCGCCGCCAGCGCCCGATGGTTCTTCGGCTCCACCAGCAGCCCCTGCACGCCACGCTGCACGACGTTCTTGTAGCCGTGGATGTCCGACGCGACGATCGGCACGCCCGCGGCCATCGCCTCGAGCAGCACGACCCCGAAGCTCTCCTGGCCGGTCGCCGGCGCGCAGAAGATGTCGGCGCTGGCAAAGTAGCGTGCCTTGGCGTCATCGCTGACGCGGCCGAGGAACTCGACGTCGCGGACCTGGCGCAGCCCCACGAAGCGGCGATATTCGCGCTGCTTGGGTCCGGAGCCGATGATCAGCAGGCGCGCATCGACGTGCCGCTTGCGCAGGCGGTGGTAGGCGCGCAGCAGGTGGATGAGCCCCTTGCGCTCCTCAAAACGGCCGACGAACAGGATGTTGATCGTCCCGTCGCGCAGCTCCTCGAACGGCTCGGCATCGGCGAATCGGTCAAGGTCGACCCCGTTGGGGATGATCCGGTAGTCGCCGGGGAAGTAGCGGCTGATGAAGTGGCGCGCGGCGCCGCTGACCGCGATCCGGCCGTGGAGCTTGGCCGCCAGGCGCCCCGCGAACCATTTGCCGACCCAGTACGACGGAGAGAAGCCGCCGAACGCGTGGAAGGTGGCGATATTGACGGTGTCGGATTGGTCGAGGATGGTCGGCGACAGGAACGGCACGAACGGCTCGTGGAAGTGCAGGACGTCGAACCGATGCTCCGCAAGCAGATCGCGCGCCTGCTGCTTGAAGCGCCAGCCGAGCGTGACGCGGCCCATGCTGCCGTTGGCGGGGACGGCGTAGCCGGTACCCAGCCGGATGACGCGCCCCTCGTCCTCCCGTTCCTTGCCGTACTTGCTGGTGATGATCCAGGCGTCGTGGCCCATCCGTCGCATCGCCTCGTAGGCGTGGCGAACGTGCTCGTTGACGCCGCCAGGGTGGGGATATCCGTATGGGCTGACGATCCCGATCTTCAGCGGGGCGACCGGCGGCGCCGGCGGAGCGATCGGCTCACTCATCGCCATTCTCCTGTGGGACGAAGAGTATGTCGGACATGCCGGGCCTTGGCGACCAGCTGCCGCCCGTAGACGCTGACGTTGTGCCAGTGGGTCCAGTACTCACCTTGCGCCTCGGTGGTGCGATCCGCAATCGCTCTGCGGTAGTCCTCTTCGCTTGCCCCGGGGAACCAGGTCCAGCCGGTCCCCACGTGCTCGAGCACATGGGCGTCGGAATTTCCGACAGCGGCGAGCTCCATAAGCTGGTTGAGGGCATGGCGGTGCGGCCGCCGGGCGCGACCCGCGACGCTGGGATTCAGCATCTCGATGGCGTCCAGCCGATGGCTCAGGTCGGGGTCGTGGTGCAGGCGCACCAGGCTCCGGCGCCCGAGGCTGGGGGTAAGGGGTGCCATCGGGTGCGGAGCGATGGCGATCCCGCCCTGGGCGTGGATCCGCTCGATCGTCTCCTCCAGGGGACGAAGCGGAGGGACCCGCTCGCTCAGGAAGAGCGCCAGCACGTGCCCACGCCGGGTGGTGATCTCCTCCCCGACGACCAGGCCGAAGTGATAGTCGCCCGCCGCATGCAGCTCGCGCGCACGCAGCGCGCCGTCGATGCGCTCGTGATCGGTGACCGCGATCATGTCGAGCTCGGTGGACCGCTCGACGTGGTCGAGCAGGGCCTGCACCTCCATCACGCCGTCCGAGTACAGGGTGTGCAGGTGCATGTCCGCGCGGCCTCGCTCGCCGGCGCCCCGTGGCCGCCGTGGCGTCGCGTCAGCCACGGGGGGAGTCCTCCTCATTCCAGATCGTCTGGAAGGCCGCGAACCACTGCTCGGGCGAGACGCTGATGGCCTCCTCCATCCGCCGGGCCATCGCCTCGGTCATGGCAGCCACGTCAGCACGACGGTCGCCGCTGAGCTCCACTTCGACCAGCCAGGCGCGGGCATTGAACCGCTCCGGGCCGATCCGCCAGCTGGCAGCCACGAGCAGCGGCCGGCCGGAGATCAGCGCCAGGCTGGCAGGACCGGTCGGCAGGCTGGTGAGCGCTCCAAAAAGGCTCGTCGGGTGCCCCCTTCCCGCGAGATTCCGATCGGCGACCACCCCCGCGATGCCGCCCTTCCGCAGCTCCTCCATCAGTCGTCGTCGAGCCTTGGAGACCGGCACAACCGTCGCCCCACGCCCGGTCGCACGCCGCGCGAGCAGGAAGTCGAAGAGGACCTTCGGCCGGATCTCCTCGACCGGGACGACGGCGTGCAAGCCATGAGCGGCGACGAACGAGCCATACGGCTCGGCGTTCCCGAAGTGCAGCGTCGCGATCACGACGCCCCCTCGCAGCACTGGCTCCCAACGCTCCCAGTCATCGACGCTGACCATTGCTCCGACCTGCTCAATGGAGGCATGGGGGATGCGCAGCACCTCGAGGTAGTAGCGGGCATGCTCGACGAACGCCTGACGCACCAGCCGTCGGAAGGCAGGGCCACTGGTGGGCCGACCGGTTGCCGCACTGACACGGGACAGGTTGGCGGCGACCAGGGTCCGGCGTCCGGACGCCAGTCGATACCAGCTCCAGCCGATGAGGTCTGCCAGCGCGTACGCGGCGCCTCGCGGCAGGAGCTGGGCGACAAGATCGGCGGCGCGCAGGCCGACGCCCAGCATCAGGCCTCCCATCAGGCCGACGGCTTCGTCCAGTCCTCGCCGCGGCGCGCCGCATCGAGGGCAGCGCGCGCCCGCGCGCGATCGGCATCGGTCTGTGGCCAGACAGGGCGGAACATGTACCACTGGCCGGGGTCCTCGGCGATCACGCTGCCAAGCGCGTCGGCGAGCGCCTGGGTGGCGCGATAGGTCTCCGCCGGGGAATCGTTCGCGGCGGTGATGAGCGGAAGGCCGCGCGTCCTGAATCGGTCGTTCCGCAGACGGCTGCAGGCGACCGGCAGCATCGGCGCCCCCGATCGGGCAGAGAGGGCGGCAGGGCCGGCAGGGAAGGTGGTCGGCTCGCCCAGGAACTCTACCGGCACGTCACCGTCGCGGTATCCGCCATCGCAGAAGAGGACCAGGTTCGACCCTGCCTTGAGCGCCCGGAACAGGCCGCGCAGGCTCCGCCAGCCGATCAGGGTCAGGCCGTGGCGGGCGCGAATCGCGCGCAGGTGCTCGTACAGGCGTCCGTAGGTCGTGTCGTCGGCGACGACGTGCATCTCGTGCCCGAATCGGTGCAGCGCAGGCGCGATGAGATCCATCCCGCCGACGTGGACGGTGCACAGCAGCACGCCACGCTCCGCCGAGCGAGCCTGGTCGAGCAGCTCCAGGTTGTCGATCGCGACCAGCTTCGCGACCTCTTCAGCGGTCAGCGTGCCCAGCCGCATGACGTCGATCAGGTACTTGGCGTAGTTGCGGAACGCGCGTCGGGCCGCTCGCCTCACTCGCGGGTGATCGGCCGGCAGGTGCAGGACGTGGGCCACGTTGGCGCGGACCACCGCGCGCTTGTCCCCGGTCAGGTCGTGCGCGGCATTGCCGGCCGCCGCGGCAAGCGGGAGGACGAGCCAGCGCGGCAGGAAGTTGATGACCCGCTCGCCGAGCCGATAGGCCCAGTAAGTGAGCTGCTCCCGACGCCGCTCACCAGCACCGGCCTGTGGGCGCTCGGCTTCCGTGGCGCTTGCCGTGCTGGACACCCGCTCAGTCTAGGTGACGGCGGCCTTGGCCTTGCTGGGCGCGAGCTTGCGCTGCGTGCTCTTCGGCGGCGTCTCGGTGCCGACCAGCGTCTCGTTG
>JBDTMU010000022.1:0-12295 GCA_039934115.1 Chloroflexota bacterium
CGATTCGGATATTTCGTGGCTTTCAGCCTCTTCGCCGGCGGCCTGTTCAGCATCCTGGCCGCTGCCGCGCGCGCGAAGGAGGGAGTGCCCGCATCGGGAGGCGCCGTGATGACGGTGGTGGCCTTCTCGAGCGTGGGAGCGCTGGTGCTCGCGATCGCGACTCGCTTCGACCGGCGGCTGGTCGCACCCCTGGCCGCCGGCATCCTCGGTATCGCCTCGGTCATCGTTGTGGTCCTTGTGCTGTCGGCCCCGCTGCCGGCTCCCGGATATGCCCTCGACCCGGCGACCGGAGTCCCGGTGGGGACCGCCTTCCCCAGCGATCTGCGGATCCTGACCCCGCCCTTCAACATCACCGGCGCGTTCGCCCTCGTCTTCGGAGCGATCTACTCGGCCTACATCTTCATGCCGAAGCGGCGCCTCCTGCGAATCGAGGGTGGGCCGCCCGTCATCGGGGCGATCGGCCGCCTTGTGGCGGTCGTCGTGAACTTCTTCGCCTCCATACCCGGCGCGATCCGCTCCTTCCGAGCGGGAACACTCAACTCGCGGGTGCCCGCCACGCTGCTGATCGCGCTCGGCGGCTTCGTGCCGGGCCTGACCAGCGGGCTCAACCGCTTCGGCATCACCTGGAGCTTCTTCCTGGGCGAGCTTATCGGGATCGTGTTCATCTTCGTCGGCTTCCTGGTCAGCATCGAGGTCTTCAGTGACATCCGTCTGCCCTTCACCCGGGTCGTGCTGGTACGACGCAAGCAGGCCGAGCCACCAGGTGCCGCGCCGGCCTGATCAGCGAGCGGCGGCGGCGTCCTCCCCGAACTCGGCCTGCAGCCGGCCGATGTAGGCGTTGATGGTCGGGACCGCCACCAGGCGGTCGTGGAAGAAGGTGTTGACCAGGTTCTTCAGGAGGCTGCGGGCCGCCTCCGCATCAGTGCTCAGCGCCGCCCCGTGGTCGTCGGTTTCGAGATGCCCCCGCAACCGCACGAGCGTGCGCACGATCTCGGTCTCTTCCGCCCCGTCCAGCACGCTCGCCACCTCCGTGATGAGCGCATCAGCCTGGGTACAGGCCTCGCGCATGGTGGTCGGCTCATCGGGATTCACCGCGTCGTCAATGGTGCGGACCAGCGACCACACCTGGTAGAGGAGGGCGGCCGGCTCGTCGAACAGCTCGCGCAGGTAGACGGCGTCGATGTAGCGGCCGGTGAGCCGGAAGACGTTGTACATCCGCTTGGCGGCCTTGCCGTAGTTCAGCTCCTGGGTGACGTACTTGGCGACCTCGTGCTCGAGTTGCGCCACGTAGTCATCCAGCGCATCCGGCGTCGCATTGCGCACCACCTTCGAGAAGATCGGGATCGAATCGGCCTCAAGGTAGACCTCCTGGAAGTAGCCATCGAGGTGTCCGTCGAGCGGGGTGATCGACCCGTCGGGCGCTTCCCAGGTGACGTCCAGCATGTTGCTGGCGTTGGCGATGGTGCCGTGCGCGGGATCAGCCACCACCCAGTCGAGCTTGCACCAGCCCGGATCGAGCGCCACGTCGTCCCAGGCCAGCGGAAACGGCTCGCCTTCGAGCGTGGTCGCGTCGATCTGCCCGCGACGCACGTCGGCGGGAGTCCAGCTGATGGCACCTCCACGGCCAAGCGGCTTCCCGGCATGGAACAGCTCGCGCGGGGCCGAGCCGAACTTGACCTCGATCAGCCGATACGTCTCGCCGCGCTGGGTCCCGAGCGCCTTGTCCCGGATCAGGCCGGCGAGCGTGTGGCAGGCATCGTCGCGGGTCGGCGCGTGGATGTTGATGCGTTCGAAGTAGTCGCAGTCGCCCGGGTTGGTCTGGATCTTCGACTGCGCAGCCGACCCCGAGAGGGCCAGCGCTGTCTCCACGCCCGGCCGATCCTCGAAGCCGACGATTCGTCCGACGGCCCGGAAATGAGCGAGGTTCGCCGGCGAAAAGTCGAGCATGCTGACCCGATGGCCGAACACGCCGCTACCCGCATCGAGGACGATGTCGCCCCCGGAGTCAGCGGCCATGGCGCTCAGCCAGCGCAGCGCCTCGGCCTCGTCCAGCTCGACCCCCATGCGCCGCGCGGCATCGACGATGCGCGCGAGGTCCTGGGCAGGCTGGCTCGTCTCGGTCATCGGTCAGTACGCCTCCCTCGTCGGCAGTCTAGTGTCGCCGGCGCCCCTTCGAAGCGTAAGAGGGTGACGGCGCTCCACAAGACCGCCAGGTGAGCAGATTGACTACTCGCGGGCCAGCCGGACCTTCCAACTTGTCAGGACGACCAACGAACTTCACCGATGCCTTGCCCAGCGATCAACAACGACGGTCACAGGTCGGAAGTGACAACACGGCGGTCACTCGGCGTCGACCCAGGGGCGCCCCCTCGACCGGCCGCGTTGACATCGGCCTCGGCGCCAGCCTAGAATCAGCGGGCTTTCCCCCGGTGACCAGCCCTTGTTTGGCGTGGGCGGCGACGGGCGACTGACGAGGACATCGCACCGTGGCCAAGACCGAAAATCGACCCGTCATCTCGCTGGCGTGCACGACCTGCAAGGAGCGCACGTACAGCACCCGCAAGAACAAGCGAAACGACCCCGGCCGGATGGAGCTCAACAAGTTCTGCCCGCGATGCCGGCAGCATCGGCTGCATCGGGAGACGAAGTAGGCAGAGCGCGTCGGTAGGGGTGTAGCTCAATTGGTAGAGCACTGGTCTCCAAAACCAGCGGTTGCAGGTTCAAGTCCTGTCGCCCCTGCCAGCATCATCGGTCAATCGAGAACCATCACAGCAGGAGCGAGCTGAAGCCATCGTGTTCCGCGGTATTCGCCAGTACCTCACCGAGGCCTGGTCCGAGTTGAAGAAGGTCGCCTGGCCGACACGCCAGACGGTCGTCAACCTCACGCTCATCGTGGTCGCCGTGTCGATCGCGGTGGGGGCGTACATCGCGGTGCTCGACACCGCCTTCCACGCGCTGATCGACCAGGTGCTGTGATGAAGGACGAGCAGGCCACCGAGCAGGCGACCGAGACCGAGGCGCGCAACGAGGCGCGCCAGGCGGCCCGCCTTTCTCGCGAGGCGCCGCAGCCGGACGATCCGTATGCCGCTGAGCGGACCACCAAACAGTGGTACGTGATCCATACCTACTCCGGCTACGAGAACAAGGTCAAGGCCAACCTCGAGCACCGCATCGAGTCGATGGGCGTGGAGGATCAGATCTTCCAGGTGCTGGTGCCGATGGAGGAGGAGATCGAGATCAAGAACGGCCAGCGCCAGACCGTCAACAAGAAGGTCTTCCCCGGCTACGTGCTGGTTGAGATGGTCATGACCGATGAGTCCTGGTACGTCGTGCGCAACACGCCCGGCGTGACCAGCTTCGTCGGATCCGGTAACCGACCCACCCCCCTGATGGAGGGTGAGGTCAAAAAGATCCTCAAGCAGATGGGGGTCGAAGCGCCCAAGTTCAAGCTCCAGTTCACCAAGGGCCAGAGCGTTCGCGTCAAGGATGGCCCCTTCGCCGAGTTCATCGGCACCGTCGACGAGGTCAATCCGGAGCGCAACAAGGTCAAGGTGCTGGTCAGCATCTTCGGTCGCGAGACGCCGGTCGAGCTCGACTTCCTGCAGATCGACAAGCTCTAGCCATGGCCAAGAAGATTCGCGCCATCCTCAAGATCCAGGCCCCAGCCGGCCGTGCCACGGCCGCGGCACCGGTCGGGCCGGCGCTCGGCCAGCACGGGATCAACATCATGGAGTTCATCAAGGCCTTCAACGAGCGCACCGCCAGTCAGTCGGGCTACGTGGTGCCGGCCGAGATCACCGTCTTTGAGGACCGGTCCTTCACCTTCGTCACCAAGGCCCCGCTGGCCGCTGCGCTCCTGAAGCGCGCGGCCGGGGTGGAGAGCGGCTCGGCCGAGCCGAACCGCACCAAGGTCGGGAAGGTGTCGCAGCGGCAGCTGCGCGAGATCGCCGAGACCAAGATGGCCGACCTGAACGCCAATGACGTCGAACATGCCATGCGGATCGTGGCGGGCACGGCGCGCAGCATGGGCATCGAGGTGAGCGACTGATGCCGCACGGCAAGAAGTACATCGACGCGGCGAAGCTGGTCGAGCCGGACCGTCGCTATCTGATCGGCGAGGCCTGCGAGCTGCTGCCGCGGGTCTCGATCTCGAAGTTCGACGCCACCATGGAGCTGCATCTGCGGCTCGGTATCGACCCCCGCCATGCTGACCAGCTCGTGCGCGGCACCGTTGTGCTGCCACACGGCACGGGCCGAACCACGCGCGTGATCGTCTTCGCCCAGGGCGAGAAGGCGCAGGATGCCCTTCGCGCCGGAGCCGATGAAGTGGGCGGCGACGACCTCGTCAAGAGGATCGATGACGGCTGGTTCGAGTTCGACGTGGCGATCGCGACGCCCGACATGATGGGGACCGTCGGCCGGCTGGGAAAGAAGCTCGGGCCGCGCGGCCTCATGCCAAACCCGAAGGCAGGCACCGTCACCTTCGACATCGAGCGGGCCGTCAGCGAGATCAAGTCCGGCCGCATCGAGTTCAAGGTCGACCGCGCCGGCATCGTCCATGCTCCGGTCGGCAAGGCCAGCTTCACGCCGGACCAGCTGTCGGCCAACATCGCGACGCTCGTGGACGCCGTACAGCGGGCGAAGCCAAGCGGCGCCAAGGGCACCTACATGCGAACGCTGACGGTTGCCCCTACCATGGGCCCTGGATTGCGAATCGACATCCCGTCCGCGCTGGCGGCGGCCAGCGCCTAGGAGGGCAGCCGACCAGGCTCATCGGGACAGCCGAAGAGAAGCCACAGACAGCGTTGTGCTCCGGGTGGAAGCCCCGGGCCAATTGCCGGCCGAAGAGAGCCGGCGGCACGCCGAGGCAATGAGACGACCGGAGACGGTCCTCGTGCCGATGCGTGCGCGAGGACCTTTTTGATGTCACGGAGGTTCGAGAGGACAACACGATGCCGACCGATGCGAAACGCAAGGCGATCGCCGAGCTGACGGAGATGCTCCGCTCCAGCTCCGCCCTGGCCGTGGCCGATTACCGAGGCCTGAAGGTCTCTGAGATGCAGTCGGTACGGAGGTCGCTGCGTGCCAACGGCGTGGAGCTGCACGTCGCCAAGAATCGCCTGCTGAAGATCGCCGCCGTGGAGGCGGGCCGGGCCGAGCTGACCTCGTTGCTCGCCGGTCCCACCGCCGTGGCCGCGAGCTCCGGCGACGAGACGGCCCTGGCGAAGGCCTTGCAGGATGCTCTCAGACCGTATTCCAAGGTGGTCGCCCTGCGGGGCGGCCTGCTGGGCGGGGTCGCGGTCGACGCCGCGGTGTTCCAGCAGCTGGCAAGCCTGCCGAGCCGCGAGGTGCTGCTCAGCCGCATGGCCGGAGCCATGGCCTCCCCGATCGCGGGGATGGCCGGGGTCCTGGCCGCAAATCTTCGAAATCTCGTCGGCGTGCTCAGCGCAGTGGCCGACCAGAAGCGAGCAAGCGAGGGCGGCAGCGCCGCCTGACGAGGAAGGGAAGTACACGCGATGGCAACCAAGACGATGAGCAAGGACCAGATCCTGGAGGCGATCGACGGCATGACCGTCCTGGACCTCTCCGAGCTGGTCAAGGCATTCGAGGAGCGCTACGGCGTGACCGCGGCTGCCCCGATGGCAGCGGCGGCAGCACCGGCCGCGGCCGGTGACGGTGGCGCACCGGCGGTCGCCGAGGAGCAGACCGAGTTCGACGCGGTGCTGACCGAGGTTGGCCCCAACAAGATCCTGGTCATCAAGGCGGTTCGCGAGCTGACCGGCCTGGGCCTCAAGGAGGCCAAGGACCTGGTCGACGCGGCGCCGAAGGCGGTCAAGGAGGGCGTCGCCAAGGAGGAGGCCGAGGCGGTCAAGGAGAAGCTCACCGAGGCCGGCGCATCGGTCGACGTCCGCTAGCCACCCGCGCTCCACTGTTCAGGGCCGGACCCGGTTGCGGGCCGGCCCCTTCATCTGTCGCTAGGTCGCCTCGGCCAGGGTGGTCCGGTAGATCAGGGCGGCGACCGCAGCACCGATGGCCGGGCCGATCCACCACACGTACCAGTCGGCATAGGCGCCCGCCGCGACCGCGGGGCCGAACCAGCGCGCCGGATTCATGGCGGCGCCGGTCAACGGGCCGCCGACCAGGATGTCGGCCGCGACTGCCAGCCCGATCGCCAGGCCCCCGATCTTCGGCCCGCGCGGGTCCACGGCGGTCCCGATGACAACCAGCAGCAGCAGCGCCGTGAGCACGGCCTCGACGCCGATCCCGACGATCGGCGTGATTCCGGTCCCGAGCGCCGGGGTGCCGATCTTCGAGACCTGCCAGGCATCGGCGAAGACAGCCTTCAACGCCAGGCCCGCGGCGAGCCCGCCGGTCAGCTGCGCCACCACGTAGAGGGCAGCGCGCGCCAGCGTGATCCTGCCCATGATCCATACGCCGAGCGTGACGGCGGGGTTGAAGTGGCCCCCGGAGACGGCGCCGAGCGCCGAGACGAGGACGGCGAGTGCCAGCCCGTGGGCCAGCGCGATGCCAAGGAGGCCGGGGCCGCTCCCGCCGTTGGCGGCTAGGTAGTCGCCCAGCACCACGGAGCCGGCGCCCACGAAGAAGAAGAGGAACGTCCCGAACGCCTCGGCGACGAGTGCTGCCGCGGTGCGATCCCGGATCATCGACCTGCCTCCATGACGCCTTCGCGCAAGCGAAGGTCGCAGGCATTCTGGCCGATGCGCCCACCTTCACGCGCAGCACCGCCGCCCGAGAGCGACTCAGTCCGGCGAGACCTCCGCCAGTGGCAGCGCGAATCCGGCCTCAGTCCCACCGCCGATGCGCGGCCGTGCCCAGATACGGCCGCCCAGCGAGTCGACGATGCGCTGGCAGACCGCCAGACCAATGCCGAGGCCAGCGGTGCGCATCTTGGCCGCCTCGGTCCGATAGAAGGCGGTGAAGAGCTGGCTCGTGTCGGCGTCTCCGATGCCGATCCCGCGATCGAGGACGGTCACGCAGGCCTCGTCCTCGCCAGCGACGACCTTGACCTCGATCTCGGTGGAGGCGGGGCTGTACTTGGTCGCGTTGGTCAGGAGGTTGTCGAGGAGCATCTCGAGGTGGCCCCGATCGGCCTCCACCACCATCTGGCCGGGCTCGACCTCCAGGGAGATGGAGCGCTCTTGGTGGTGCTGGCGATAGCCGTCCACCGCATTGCGTGTCACGTGCGCAATCAATTGCGGCTCCTGCTCCGGTGGTGTCCCGGACCCGAGCCGAGTCAGCAGGAGCAGGTTCTCGATGATGCCAAGGAGGCGATTCGACTCGTCGGCGATGTCGGTCAGCATCGAGTCCGTCTCCTCGGTGGCGAGCAGCCCGGCCCGGCCTCGCAGCAGGTGCGCGTTGCCGAAGATCGTCGTCACCGGAGTCCGGAGCTCGTGCGAGACCAGTCCCAGGAACTCGTCCTTGACCATGTTCGACGCGGCGAGCGCTTCTGCTGCCGCCCGCAGCGCCTCCTCGGCCTTCCGGCGCTCGGTCACGTCGACCAGCACGTTGACAGCGCCGACCAGGCGCTCGGTCTTGTCGTGGAGGGGAGTCGGGTAGGCCATGAAGACTGCGCGTGTTCCGTCGATACGTTCGAGCTCCGCCTCGACGCCGCGAATGGGCCGGTCCTCCTTCAACGCGATCGCCATCGGGCATTCGTCGTGGGCCATCGCCCTCCCGTCGGCCCAATAGAGGCGCCACGAGCCGCACCATAGCTCGCCGATATCGGGGATGCGGCCCCATAGGCCAGTGGCTGCCTCATTGAAATACGTGATGTGGCCGTGAGCGTCGGTCGTATAGACGGCCACGCCCAGCGCATCCAGAAAGGTGTGGAATTCCAAGGCCGGCTGTACGGCCGTTTCGACACCACCCACCGCCTCGGTGCGAATGCTGCGAGCGCGCGAGGGGGCGCCCATGAGTTCCTCCGTTACATTGATGGGTCCCACTATCTCAGGCCGTCCCCGATTTGGCGATCCTGTCGTCATGGCACACCTCGATCGTGGATGGCGCGCGGCCAGGAGGATCCGCCCGCTTGCCCGATCTTCGGCGGCCTTCCACGGGAAGTCGGTCTGTCCAACCGGCCATGGCGTTCCAACCGGCCATGGCGTTCCAAACAAGGCTCCCTATCGTCAATCGGCAGATGACCCGTGCCGTCGTTGTTGACAGACGCGACCTGCCGGTAGTCGAACCTCCTGCGGTCGGCTGCGTCGAGGTCGACCATCAACAGTTACCCTCTGCGCGCGACCTCGTCGGCCGCCTGACTCACGCGCTCTGCGGTCGACGGGGCCGCGGTGGCCTGTGCCGCGACGACCACCAGGGCGATCAATGCCGGCACGAACGCGGCCGCGAGGACGAGCGGCGGCATGTCGGCCGTGAAGAGGCCGGTGCCGAGTCCAATCGATGCGAACCCCATCAGGCGCCATCCCGGCTGAGGGAGTCGGGACGGGTCAGGGGTGGAGGCGGCGACCCTTGGTTCCTTGTATCCGTTCATGCGGCAGATGGTTGCGCGTGCCCGGCAACACTCAGGCCGTCGTGTCCAACCTTGGGCGTTGCACCCTCGTTACAACTCGGGAGGGAGGGACCCCTAGGTGGCGCGGGCGGGGGCGATGCTGGGCTGAGCATCCTCGCTCGCGAAGTCACTACCCTGACCAGTGGATGCCAACTCGGAGATGGGCGGCAGTTCGATCGCCTCGAAGTGCTCGACGCTCGCCGTCTCCGCGAGGCCGGACTCCGGGGTCAGCATGTACGGCTGGGAAGGATCGGGACCGAGGGCATCCTGGAGCGCATCCCAATTCGTCCAGATGGTCACGACAATGGCGAATTCATCCGAACCCTCTGTCCGCCGGCCCACGTGAACCGACACCAGGCCTGGGTGTGCTTGGATGCGTGGCAGCCCGCGTTCGCGAATGAAGGCGTGGAACTCAGCTCCGCGGCCTTCAGCGACACGAACGCTGAGGACTCTGACGATCATCCGATCTGTATTGCCCCGCTGCGGGAGAGGAATCGTGGAGGCGTGCGGGTTGGAAGTCAAGCCGCGTACGTCGGTTTCCCCGGTGGGTCACCGGTCGCCTGACGCTGCCGCGGGACCGGCAAAGACGTCCATCGTCAGGAGATGCCCGACGGCATCCCGTAGGTCTCTCGCCTGGTAGTCCGGCCGGTGGAGGCGTGGTTTGGGGTCGGCAGGCCCGATGAGGATCACTTTGAACCCGGCCTTTCGTGCAGAGCCGACCTGCCGCGGACGATCAGTCAGCAGCCATGTTCCGTGCTGCGCATCCCGGACCTGGCGCCATTGCTCGACCGCCTGCCCTTCGTGACTGATGGCGCGATCCTGGGATGGCTCCTCGAAGGGGACGACTGCGTACGCCCCACTGCCCATGGAGGCGCGAACCCAGGCTTCCCGCTCGCCGCCATCCTGCGGGAGATTCCGCCCAGCGACCTGGGGGCCGGCCAGGATGATGGGCCGCCCGATCCAACCGATTCGCCGCAGGGCGACCGCAGCTTCGTCGATGGCGGTCGGCGGATCGGCTCGTTGCACGACAAGTGCATCGAGCGCGATCAGGATCCCGGGCGACTCAGCGGGCATGACCCCGGGCCGCTGACGCCTCGCCGACTTCCGCAGCATCGAGAGGCATCTCGAGCGGGGGAGTCTCGTCCACGTTCAGGACGTAGCCGATCCCCTGGAAGGTGGTGATCGGGCCGGGCTCGCCCGGCAGGGCCCCGAGCTTGCGACGCACGCGACTGATCCAGACGCGCAGGTACTGGAGATCGTCACGGTATTCGGGGCCCCACACCTTGGTGAGCAGCTCCGTGTGCAGGACGACCTTGCCGGCATTGGCCGCGAGGTGCTGCAGCAGCAACCACTCCGTCCTGCTGAGCTGCACCAGCTGACCGTTGCGGCTCATCATCCGCCGCTCCAGGTCGATCTCCACGTCGCCGATGTGGAGGAGCCCGCCCGATGGTGCGATGCCTGCTGCGCGACGCAGCACCGCCCGAACGCGGGCCGCGAGCTCGTCCGGATGGAAGGGCTTGGCGATGTAGTCGTCCGCACCCAGGTCAAGGCCCTTCGCCTTGTCGGAGGTCGACCCCTTGGCGGTGAGCAGAATGACCGGCACCGGTCGCCATTCGCGGAGTTGCCGCATGACCTCGATGCCGTCCAGATCCGGCATCACCACGTCGAGCAGGACAATGTCCGGGCGCATCTCCTCGGCCTTGCGGAGGGCCTCCTCCCCGCCGCCGGCTGTGACGACGCGGAAGCCCTCATCGGCCAGGCAGATGGCGACGAGCTTCGTGATGCGGGGCTCGTCGTCCGCGACAAGCACGAGTGGCTGGTTGTTCATGCGGGCTCCTCACCTGGGCATGCAGAGCGGTCAGGTGCCACGATCAAGCGATCGCACAAGTCCTGCCTTGACCCGTATTTGATGCGTCCGGCCCTCTACGGCTCGCGTCGCGCGATCCCGATGCCGGCGATGATCAGGAACTCGAGGATCGTCCAGCCGATGAGCGCGACCAGGGCGGCGATGTCGAAGACCGATGCGCCAGCCTGCACCGCGTTCGTTTTCAGAATCCCCTCAAAGGGGCCAATGAAGAATCCACTCGCGTCATAGATGAAGCGCACAAGCTGGTTCGCCTGGTTCGCATCGGCCAGCAGCAGGACGATCCGGATCACGATCAGCGCCTGGACGATCCCGAAGATGAAGACCACCACCCGTCTGGCGGTTTCGGCTCCACTGGGGGTGCGACGTACCGTTTCCGAGACGACCGAAGAATGGCTGACGGTCTCGTTCGGATAGCGGACCGGTTCGGCGGATGTAGTGGTATCTACCGGTGGGGTGCTCACGCTCTGTTGCTCGACCACCCGCTCTTCGTCCACCATGAGCTTCCTCCTGATCTGGGTCCAGAGTCCATCATGTCAGTACTCCGGGTGCTATGAGCCCCTCCTGCGGGGAGAAGTGTTGCAATCTCCTTGCGAGGCGCCGATGCCGCCAAACTCAGCTACGGCAGATCGCTACCGCTTCACTTGACGAAGCGCATCCGCCTGTTCTAAACTCCTCGTTCGCGTGTCCGCGCCCCACCATGTCCTCTCCGAGGAGTCCTGAATGGCATTGGCCGAGTCAGCCAGCCGATTTGAGCTGGCCCCGATTCGTGAAAACTTTTCACATATTCCGGAGGTCCTTCCCCTCCCGAACCTGATCCAGACCCAGACCGAATCCTTCAATTGGTTCGTCCAGACCGGCCTCCGTGAGCTCCTGGACGAGATCACCCCGATTACCGACTTCACCGGCAAGAATCTCGAGCTGCATTTCCGCGACTACTATTTTGAAGAGCCGAAGTTCGACGAGGACGAGTGCCGCACTCGTGATCTGACCTACTCCAAGCCGCTCAAGGTCGAGGTCGACCTGATCGTCAAGGAGACCGACGAGGTCAAGCACCAGACCGTCTTCATGGGTGACTTCCCGTGGATGACGCAGCAGGGTACCTTCATCATCAACGGCGCCGAGCGTGTCGTCGTGTCGCAGCTCGTCCGCTCGCCGGGCGTCTACTACACCGGCGCCGAGGATCCGGCCACCGGGCGCATCCTCTTCGCCGCCAAGGTGATCCCGAACCGTGGCGCCTGGCTGGAGTTCGAGACCAGCAACAAGGACCTGCTCAGCGTCAAGGTCGACCGGAAGCGCAAGATCCCCGTCACCACGCTGCTGCGCGCCGTGGGCGTCGAGGACAACGCCGAGATGCTCCGCACCTTCGGCCCGGCCGATGACCACCCCGAGCATCCGTACGTCTCGCTGACGCTCGACAAGGACCCTGCCGCGACGCAGGACGAGGCCCTGATCGAGGTCTATAAGAAGCTGCGACCCGGCGACCCGCCCACCGTCGACAACGCGCGCGCCCTGGTCCAGAGCCTCTTCTTCAACTTCCGTCGCTATGACCTGGGCCGCGTTGGACGCTACAAGCTCAACAAGGCGCTGGGCGACGTCGCCGCCAAGCTGAAGATCGCACTCCCCGCTGAGGGCGGCGAAACCACGCGCGAATCACGGGTCATCAGCCAGAACGACATCGTCGCGATCATCGGGAAGCTGATCGAGCTCAACAACGGCCGTGGGACCGGCGACGACATCGATCACCTCGGCAATCGCCGCATCCGCGCCAACGGTGAGCTGATCCAGAACCAGTTCCGGATCGGCCTTCTTCGCATGGAGCGGGTCGTCAAGGAGCGGATGACGATCACCGATGCCGAGCAGGCCACGCCGAACTCGCTCATCAACATCCGCCCGGTGGTGGC
>JBDTMU010000023.1:0-12192 GCA_039934115.1 Chloroflexota bacterium
CAGCACCCCATGACCGCCAAGAACTTCGTCTTCATCGCGCTCGAGGACGAGACCGGCATGATCAACGTGACGGTGCGACCGCAGGTCTACACCGCGCACCGCGCCATCCTGCATCGCAACCCGCTGCTGGTGATCGACGGGATCCTCCAGGTCGAGGGCGAGGTGCTCAACGTGGTGGCCCAGCGCATCCACCCCGTTGCCACGGTGATCGCCGAGGATGCTCGCGAGACACGCCTCGAGCTTGCGAAGCAGCAGCGGATGTTCCGCTAGGCGGCCCATCGGCACCACCTTGACGCCCGGCCGATCAGGGGCGCAGGCTTGGCTTCATAAGCTTCGGAGGCAATCCGATGTCCGAGGGACACGACCCCGAACAGGCGATCGGGACAGTCACCCACTACTTCAGCCACCTCTCGGTGGCCGCCGTCGCTCTCACCGATGCCCTGCGGGTGGGCGACCGGATCCACATCACCGGTCACACGACAAACGTGGAACAGACCGTCGAGTCGATGGAGGTCGATCACCAGAAGGTGGAGACCGCCGTGCCGGGCGACGACGTGGCGCTTTCGGTGGCGGACCACGTCAGGGACCACGACAAGGTCTTCAGGGAAGCCTGACCATAGCGACCCGGTGACCGCCGTGGGCCTGCTGGAGGAGCTGCGACGCGCTGCCTTCGCGCTGCCGGACGCCTGGGAGGACCATCCGTGGGGTGAATCGGTTGCCAAGGTTGGCAAGAAGGTCTTCGTCTTCTTCGGCTCGACCGATGGCGACGAGCCATTCAGCTTCAGCGTCAAGCTGCCCATCTCAAACGACGAGGCGCTCTCCATGCCGTTCACGGTCCCGACCGGCTACGGGCTCGATCGCGGCAACTGGGTCACCGTCCGTCCTCCGGATGACGCGCCGCTCGACCTGCTGCTGGGCTGGATCGAGGAGAGCTATCGGACGGTGGCACCGAAGGGGCTGGTGGCGCAGCTCGACGCGAAATCGGGAGGCGCCTGAGCGCGGCAGGGAACTCTCACGGCGACGGGGCCGTCCTGCGGGCAACCGAACCAGAGGACCCAACCATGCGTCGCCTCGCCGCTCCCATTGCCGCATTCGCCTTCACCCTTGCACTCGCCGCGCCCACCCTGGCCTGCGGCGGGCTGATCGGCCCGAACGGCGCCGTCAACCTGCTGCGCACGACCACCCTGGCCGGCTACCACGACGGGGTCGAGCACTACGTCACCGCCTTCGAGTTCGCCGGAGGCGGTGGCGCGTTCGGCAGCATTACCCCGCTGCCCGGGATCCCGAGCAGCGTCGTGAAAGGTGGCGACTGGACGCTCCAGCGTCTTATTCGGGAGACGGACCCCCAGCCCCTCTTCTTCGCAGCAGCCGGCGCCGCCGACTCCCGCGCGGAGGTCCTCCAGCAGGTGCGGATTGACGCGCTCGACATCACCATCCTGAAGGGTGGCGGTGCCGAGATCGGCGTCTGGGCCAAGGAGCATGGCTTCTCGCTGCCGCCCGACGCGCCCGAGGTCCTCGATTTCTACGCCGATCGGTCGCCCATCTTCATGGCCGCCTCCTTCGACGCCGATGCAGCCGCCGCGCGCGGCCAGGCCGTCGGCGACGGCACCCCCGTCCACCTCACCATCCCGACCGACAACCCCTGGGTTCCGCTGCGCATCCTGGCCCTGGGCAAGAGCGCGGCCGAGACGATCCAGGCCGATGTCTACCTCCTCACCGATGACCGGCCGGCGCTCCTCCCCGCACCGGGAAGCCTGCTGGCCGAGGGTGGCCTGAAGCTGGCCCACAGCGACGCCGCATCGGCTGAGCTGCTCACCGACCTGCGCACTGACAAGGGTATGGAGTGGGTCCCGCGGGACGCGTGGCTGACGAAGATCGAGATCGACGCCGCCGCGACCAACCTACGCTTCGACCTGGCGATCGACGTCAGCGGGGCGGGCAAGCCGTCGCTGCGCGATGCCGGCTTCGCCCCCTTCGGGCCGCTGCCCGCGCCGACCTCCTGGACCCCGCTGTGGGTCATGCTGCTGGCGGTCGTGTTCGCCGTCCCGCTCGGCGGCGGCTGGCTGCTCGCACACGCGGCGCGCATTGGCGGCGGCGGCCGGCCGCTGGCGAGCTGACCGATGCGCCACCCCCGGACGTGGTTGGCGATCCTGGGCCTGCTGCTGCTGGCAGGTCTGGTCGTCGGGGCCACGTCCGGGGCATCGGCGCGTCGAGTGGAGATCCACATCCACTACTCGCACTTCGTCCCATCCGAGCTGACGGTTCCGCGCGGAGTGGTGGTGACCTTCGTGCTCATCAACGACGACCCGATCGACCACGAGTGGCTGATCGGTGATACAGCCTTCCACGAGCGACACCGGCATGGCACCGAAGCCCATCACGCAGCGCGGCCCAACGAGATGTCAATCCCGGCCATGAGCAGCGTCGAGACCACGCTGACCTTCCGGCAGGCCGGCACGCTGCAGTACATCTGCCACCTGCCCGGCCACGAGGCGTACGGGATGGTCGGAACGGTCACCGTGGAGTAGGTCTATACAGGGGTGGCGGGGACCCCCAGCAGCGTCGGCAGCAGGTTGCCGAAGAAGAAGCCCGCGATACCGGCGAAGGCGCCAAGCACCAGGATCTCGAGCCCCGAGCGCAGCCATGGCTGCCGCGTCCATCGGCTCTTCAGCACCCCGATCCCGAACAGCACGGCAGCGCTGGCGACGACCGCCGCCCAGGTGGCGGCCCCGATCGGCAGGACCAGGTACACCAGGATGGGCACGATCGAGCCGAGGCCAAAGCTGGTGCCCATCACCAGCGCCCCCTGGAACGGGCTCCCCTCGGCGTGCTCGCCGGTGAGCCCCAGCTCCTTCTCGACCATCGTCTTGAGGAGCACGTCCGGATGCGCCGCGATGGTGCCGGCGACGGATGAGGCCTCGCTGCGTGGCAGGCCGTCCTCCTCGAACATGTAGGCCATCTCAGCCTCCGCCTCGCCCGGACGCTCAGACACCTCTTCCCGTTCGCCGGCAATCTGCGCCACGAAGATCTCGCGCTGGCTCTTGCTGCTCATGTACTCGCCGGCGGCCATGCTGAAGACCCCCGCCAGGCCGGTGGCGATGCCAGCGATCAGCACCGGCACACGGTCCGCGGATGCGCCGGCGACGGTGCTCACCACCGCCAGCGTGCTCACCAGCCCGTCCTGCGCCCCAAAGATCGCCTCGCGGATCTCCCCCAGCAGGCTTGCCTTGCGTCGCTCATCGGCGAGGTGATCGCGGACCCAGGTGCGGTCGAAGTCGGCGGCCGGCATCTCGGCACGCGCCGCAACATCATCCATTGGTGTCATTTGGCACCGATCGTAGCTGACGAGCGGAACGAGCGCGTCATCCCTGGCGTCCCTGTGAAGGACACATACTCATGTCGCACTTGGAGGCGAGACCGATGCCCAGGCCCAGCCAGCGTTCCCCGCGTCACTCCCCAAAGCGATGGCTGATCAGCCTCAGCCTGCTGACCATGGCGCTCACGCTCGCTGCATGCGGCGCGTCGTCTGCCGTCTTCCAGAACGCCGGCCAGGATCTGAAGGGTGTCCCGGGTGCGCAGCCAGCGGACGGCCGCGACGTCGGCGCGGTGCCTGTGCCAGGCACCGTCACCGGGGAGGACGGGAAGGGTCTCGCCAACCTCGCCGACCAGAAGATCATCAAGACCGGCGAGATCAGCATCGAGGTGCCCGATGTCACGAGGGCATTGGCCCGTGTTCGCGCCATGGCGGTCCAGCTGGGCGGCTACGTGGGCGGCTCACAGGCTGGGACCCGCGACGAGCCGGCGACGCTGACGCTGCGCATCCCCGCTGATCGATTCGAGGACGCCCTGGCACGTCTTCATGAGCTCGATGGCGACGTCGTCGTCGAGGCGACCAGTGAGCAGGACGTCACGTCGGCCGTGGTGGATCTCGAGGCCAGGATCGCGAACCTGCAGGCCTCCGAGACGCAGTACCGCACCCTGCTCGGGCAGGCGGTCAAGGTCGAGGACATCCTGGCTGTCCAGACTCGGCTTGATGATGTCCGCGGCCAGATTGAGCAGCTTCAGGCACAGCACAAGGAGCTGAGCGGGCTGGCGGACCTCTCGACCCTGACCGTCACCCTGATCCCAAGCGCGCTGCAGCAGGCGGCTGGCAGCTGGGACCCCGGCAAGACCGTTGCGGACGCCTTCGCGGCGTTGGTCGGCGTCGGTCAGGCGGTCGGGAACGGAGTGATCTGGTTCGCGATCGTGTGGCTGCCGGCGATTGTCGGGGTGGCGATCGTCGTCCTGCTGGCGATGCGCCTGGTTCCCGGCCTCCGCAATCGGATCAGTCGCGCTCCGGAGGCCTGACCGCTCGCCAGGCCAGCGGTAGCAGGGCCGCGGCGGCCGCGATCTTGATCAGGTCCCACGGGACGAAGTCGAGCGCGCCGACCCGCAGCGCGGTGGCCAGGTCCAGCCCCGTGACGGCGATAAGGACCGGCACGCCGACGGCGTAGATGACGAGGTTGCCGAGCACCATGAGCCCGATCGTGGAGGCCGGTGACCGATCCCAGCCGCGCTCCGCGAGCCATCCGACGAGTGCTCCGGCCAGGATGAAACCGCCCAGGTAGCCGACGCTCGCCCTCAACGCCCCGTCAGCGGCAAGCCCCGACGACCCATCGGCGAAGACGCCCAGTCCCGCGGCTCCCAGGGCGACGTAAAGCAGCATCGCCGCCAGCCCGAGGCGCGCCCCGAGGGCGGTTCCCACCAACAGCACGGCGGCCGTCTGGAAGGTATACGGCACGAGCGGGTTCCACGGCGCAAACCAAACGATCTGGGCAGAGACGGCGGTGAGCGCGGCACCCGCGCCGACAAGGAGGGCTGCTCGCAGCCAACGGGCTGCCTCGGTCGAGCCGATGGCCGGGACGGCGACATCGGCCAGGGTTGCGGCGCGGCTGGTCATCGGGCGTGACTCCTCGTGCAGGGGCTCCAGGCTGGCGATGGTACTGCGCCGATGGCCCTCGGATGCGCTCTGGCTGCGCTACACTCCGGCGGTCCTTTAAGCCCGGCACTGCGATGCCGGAAAGGAGCGATTCTTGCGAACCAGTCTGACCCGCGAACCGACGACGCCACCCGCCACCGAGCGGTCGGCGTCGCTCTTGTTGGCGTCGGGGATGCTCGCGCTCGAGGGCGGAACGATCCTTCGCGGCCGGCTTCGCGGCGCGGCCGTCTCCGCCGAGGGCGACCTGATCTTTTCGACCGCCGCCACTGGCTGGGGCGAGATCCTGACCGATCCCTCGTACGCCGGCCAGATCGTGATTCTCACCCACCCGATGGTGGGTAACTATCGGATCGATCCCGACGAGCTTGAGTCCGATCGAGTGCATCCCAGGGCGGTCATCGTCACCCGACTGGTGACGCCCCCCGCAGGCCCTGGGCGGTCCTTCGAGGAGCTGCTGATCGAGGCCGGCATCCCGGCGCTCGAGGGGATCGACACACGCGCCCTGACGCTCGAGCTTCGCCGCGGTGCGGCGAGGAAGGCGGTCATCCGCGCCAGCGATGAGCCCTGGGCGACCGAGCAGGCGACGCAGATCGCCCCATGGGAGGCGGTCGACCACGTTGCTGCCGTCTCGACCCGGGCGCCGTACAGCCTCTCACCGGTTGGCGAGCGTCGCGGGCGCGCGACGCTCGTCGACTTCGGTGTGAAGCGATCGCTGCTGCGCGCTCTGACTGAGCGGGGTCTGGAGGTGGACGTGCTGCCTCATGACGCCACCGCGGCTGACGTGGCCGCGACGGGCCCGGGCCTGGTCGTCCTCTCGCCGGGGCCCGGCGACCCCTCCCACATGACCATCCAGATCGACACGGTGCGGCAGCTGGCCCGACGGGCGGTTGAGGGCGGGCCGCCCGTGCTCGGGATCTGCCTGGGCCACCAGCTCCTGGCGCTCGCGGCTGGTGCAACCACGCATCGCCTCGCCGTCGGTCATCACGGCGGTAACCACGCCGTCCTCGAGCTGGCCACCGGACGGGTGGACATCGGTGCCCACAACCACGAGGTGGAGGTCCTCGACGGTCCGATGCTGGCCGCCGCGGGATACGGGGTCAGCCACCGCGATCTCAACGACGGAACGATCGAGGGGCTGGTGCATGCCTCCGGACGGATCGCATCGGTCCAGTTTCATCCCGAGGGGGCTCCCGGACCGATCGACGCGTCGCGCGTCTTCGATCTGGCCATCAACCAGGCGACGGCGTGACGCCACGCAAGGTGCTGGTCATCGGCTCCGGACCGATCGTCATCGGCCAGGCCGCGGAGTTCGACTACGCCGGGGTGCAGGCCTGCCTGGCGCTGCGCGGCGAGGGCGTCGAGACGATCCTGGTGAACTCGAACCCGGCCACCGTCATGACCGATCCCGACGTGGGCGGCACGGTGGTGATCGGGCCGTTGACGGTCGAGCATCTCGAGCGGGTCATTGCCGAGCACCGGCCCGACGCCCTGTTGCCGACCCTGGGTGGGCAAACGGGCCTGAACCTGGCGGTCGCGCTCGACGATGACGGGGTCCTGGCGCGGTACGAAATGCGGGTGCTGGGCACGCCGCTGGCCGCGGTCCGCGCGGCCGAGGATCGCGGCGGGTTCCGCGATCTGGTGACGCGAATCGGCGAGCCGGTGCCGGAGAGCGCCGTGGTCGAGACGATCGAGGACGGCCTGCGCTTCGTGGAAGAGCTGGGCGCCCCGGTGGTGGTGCGACCGGCGTTCACACTGGGCGGCGGTGGAGGCGGCTTTGCCAGCACCCCGGAGGAGGCACGTGCGCGGCTGGCAACCGGACTCGCGGCGAGCCCCATCGGCCAGGTGCTGGTGGAACGCAGCCTGCTCGGCTGGTACGAGATCGAGTTCGAGGTGCTGCGCGACGCATCCGACACGGCGATCGCCATCTGCGGCATGGAGAATATGGACCCGATGGGGGTGCACACCGGCGACTCGATCGTGGTGGCACCGATCCAGACCCTGCCGGATCCGCTCGTTCAGCGACTGCGGCGCTGCGCCCTGAAGATCGTCCGCGAGCTGCAATTGGAAGGGGGCTGCAACGTGCAGTTGGCGGTGCGGCCCGACGGGGCTGATTACCGCGTGATCGAGGTCAACCCGCGGGTCAGCCGCTCCTCGGCGCTTGCCAGCAAGGCGACCGGGTACCCGATTGCGCGGGTGGCGGCGCTCATCGCGCTCGGCAAGCGGCTGCACGAGCTCCCGAACCCGGCCACCGGGTCCGGCAGTGCCGCATTCGAGCCCGCGGTCGACTACGTGGTCGTCAAGCTGCCGCGCTGGCCATTCGACAAGTTCCCGGACGCCGATCGATCGCTGGGGATCCAGATGAAGGCGACCGGCGAGGCGATGGCGATCGACCGCGAATTCGGCACCGCGCTGCTCAAGGCGATCCGGTCGCTCGAGCCGCGTGGCCACGGATGGTTGTGGGAGGACCCCGCATGGGGCCTTTCGCATCGGCCTCCGGAGGACATCGGCTCCTTCCTGGAGCCAACCGACACCCGCCTATGGCGGATGGTGAGCCTTTTGCGCCATGGCTGGACCGATGCCGCCGGGCTGAGCGAAGCCACCGGGATCGCGCCATGGTTCAGTGAACGGCTGGCTGAGCTCGTGGACGCCGAAGGGGCGCTGGTCGGCAAGCCGCTGCTCGAGGCAAAGCAGCTGGGCTTCGGCGATGCCGACATCGCGACCGTCTCCGGCGTGCCGGCGGTGGCCGTGCGGCGCGCGCGCGTTCGGGCGGGGATTCGCCCGGCGTATCGGCGAGTGGACACCTGCGCCGGCGAGTTCCCGGCCGAGACGCCTTACTTCTACTCCTCGCACACGCTGGCCGAGGTTGCCCCTCCGGCGAATCGGCGCAGCGTGATCGTGGTCGGCTCCGGACCGATTCGCATCGGGCAGGGGATCGAGTTCGACTACTGCTCGGTGCGAGCCGCGTGGGCGATCCGCGAGATGGGGCTGGACGCGGTCGTCATCAACAACAACCCGGAGACCGTGTCGACCGACTACGACGCCTGCTCGCGCCTCTACTTCGAGCCGCTCGACGCCGAGAGCGTGCTGGACGTGATCGACCACGAGCGTGCGCTCACCGGCGAGCCGCCCCACGTCGTGCTCACCTTCGGGGGACAGACCGCGATCGACCTGGCCAAGGAGCTGGCATACGCCGACGTGCCGATCGCCGGGTTGACCGCCCTGGCAATCGAGCTGACCGAGGATCGGGAGCGGTTCGCCGCGCTCCTCGACGAGCTCGGGCTCGAGGGTCCGCGCGGTCTGCTTGCGGCAGATGCGGCGGAGCTGCGCTCCGTGCTCGGCGAGCTTGGGCTGCCGGTAATCGTCCGGCCGTCATGGGTGATCGGCGGGCGGGGGATCGCAGTGCTGAGGGGCGAGCCGGACGTCGTGGCGCTGCTCGCGACCGAGATCGGCTGGCCGCTGCGCGTGGACTCGATGGTCGACGGGATCGAACTCGACGTGGACGTCATCAGCGACGGGCATGACTGGTGCGTGCCGGGGATCCTCGAGCAGCTCGACCCACCCGGGGTGCACTCGGGAGATTCGGTCGCCGTCCTGCCGCCCCAACGCATCCCGCGCGAGGTGCAGGAAGCGGCGGCGGAGGCGGCTGGGCGCATCGCCCTGCGCCTTGGCGTGCGAGGGATCCTGAACGTGCAGATGATCATTGCCGACCACCGGATCGTGGTGATCGAGGCCAATCCTCGTGCGAGCCGGACGGTGCCGATCGTGGCCAAGGCGACCGGGCACGACGTGGTCGCGGCCGCCGTGCGATGCGCGTTGGGCGCGACGTTGGCGGAGGTGGGCTGGCAGCCCGGCCTTGCGGTGGACGCGCCGCTTGTCGCCGTGAAGACGCCGATCAGTTCACTCTGGCGCCTGCCAGGAGTGGATGCGACGCTCGGTCCCGAGATGCGTTCGACCGGTGAGGTGCTCGGGCTGGCGCGTGACTACCCCGGGGCCATGGCGGCCGCTGAAGCCGCGGCATTGGCGCACGCGGCGCGCTGAGCATCCGTCAGCGGCGGCGTCGCGCGGCGGTCTGCTGACGTGACGTGGGGTCCGCCATGCGACGGCGCAGATAGCCGCCATAGAAGCCTGCCAGGGCGCCGATTCCGGCTTGCAGCACGCCGTTGGTGACGAGGAAGAGGGCCGCCTGGGTGGTCGCCCCAGGCTGGTTGAGCGCAGGATTCCCGGCGAGCGCGATGATCACGTAGATCGTGTAGATGACGTAACCGATCACCGCGGCCACGAAGCCGTACAGCCACGGCCGCTGCCAGCCGATCCAGCCGGCCGCGACGAGTGCTCCGAACGAGGCGAATGACGCGATGCTGCCCACGATGGACCTCGCGTCCAGGATGGTGATGATGTACGCCGCCGCCCAGAGAACGCCCATCACGATGCCGGCAAAAGGGTTGCGTGGGATCAGCCACAGACTCGAAACGACGGGACGCAGCCTCCCCGTGTAGGTGAAGCCGGCCAGCGGATCCGGCTTGCCGGGGAGTGGTGCCGCCGGCGGAAAGAGCCGTTGGACCATCGAAGCGGACGGTCGTCTCGCAGGCGTCGCCTCGACGTCGTCCAGCTCCTCCTCCTCGAGGCGTCCCTGCGCCTGCAGGCGGGCTCGGCGACGTGCCTCCGCCCGGCGGTCGGCGTCCAGCTGGGCGGAGCTCTTCTTGGACATGGGCCGCGATTGTACGCGGGATCGTTAAGCACGGCCTAAGCGACCGGTAAGGCTCGGCGGCGCATCCTGCGGCGACCTGCACGCCTCCTCCTATCGAGGTGTGCCGTGCCCGTCGTTCGCGTTGTTCCCTTCGCCCCACGCCGGCTTCTGGCCGGTCTGATGTCGATCGGCGTCCTTGCCCTGGCGATCGACCACGCCATGGCCTTCCCCCTGGCGGAAGGCGCCGGCACGACGAGCGCGCCGCTCGTGGAGGTGACCGGTCACCTGGTTGTGAGCGAGGTCATGACCGGCGGGGCCAGCGCATCCGACGAGTTCATCGAGCTCTACAACCCGTCGTCCACCATGCTCCCGCTCGAAGGCCTCGAGGTGGTGTACGTCACCGCCAGCGGGGCAACCGTCACCCGAAAGGCGTCATGGGCGGCTGGCGCCTCGGGAATGTCCCCGGGCGCGCACCTGCTCATCGTAAACAGCGCGGGGATCTTTGCCGGCCTCGCGGACGTGGCCTACTCCAACGGCCTGGCGGCGACAGGCGGCAGCGTCGCCCTGCGCGTGATCGGTGCTGCCACCCCGATCGACGCGGTCGGCTGGGGAAACGCGACTAGCTCCTGGCTCGAGACTCGACCGGCGCCCGCGCCTGCCGCCGGCGGCAGTCTCGAGCGGCTTCCCGGCGGGTCGTCGGGCTCGGGGCAGGACACGAATGACAACCTGATCGACTTCGTCATCCAGTCCGTCCCGGATCCTCAGAACAGCGGCTCGTCACCCATCCCCGTCGCGAGCGACAGTCCGGCGCCGAGCAGTTCGCCGATCCCGTCAGCAACGGCCGACCCAAGTGCCAGTCCAACGATCGAGCCATCCGCGGAGCCGACCCTTACCCCTGCGGCGACGGCGACTCCCGCCCCGACAGCGACTCCTACTCCGACTGCGACACCGGCGCCGACCGCGACTCCGGTCCCGACCACGACTCCGAGTCCAACCCCAGCGCCGCTCTCCATCACTGATGCGCGGTCGCAGCCTGACGGGGCGCCGGTGACCGTCGAAGGCGTGACGCTGACTGCCAGCGACTTCACGGACGGGGGTGGGTACCTGGTCGACGCGACCGGCGGCATCGCAGTGCTCGTCTCTGACGGCACATTCGGTCGAGGCGAGCTGTTGCATGTCACGGGCACTGTCGACGATCGATACGCCCAGCGGACCATCCGAGCCGGGTCCGACACGATCACCCGCACCGGTTTCGGGGTCGAGCCGTTGGCCTCCGATACGCCCACCGGATCGATCGGCGAGGCCACCGAGGGCCAACTGGTCGAGGTTGCCGGGGTCATCAGCGGCACGGTTACGACCCTGAGCACGGGCCTGGCGTGGGACCTCGATGACGGAAGCGGCGCAACTCGCATCCTCGTCGGCACGGCCACGGGGATTGACACCTCGACCTGGGTGCGGGGCGTGTGGCTGAAGCTCATCGGCGTTGTGGGCCAACGGGATTCGACTGGGACCGGGACATCGGGCTTCCGTATTCAGCCCCGCGATGCGGCCGACATCCTCTCGGTTGAGCCGATCGCGACGCCCAGCCCTACCTCGACGCCCAGCCCGACCCCCACGCCGGAGCCAACCGAAACGCCTTCGACTTCCGGTTCACCCAGTCCCTCAGCCACCCCCACCCCGGGCTCTCCTGCCATTTCGATCACCGAGGCACGGGCCGCGACGACCGGGGCGCACCTGCGCATCCATGGCGTGGTGACCGCTCCCTCCGGCCTCATCGAAGCGGGCAGTGCAGTGGTGCAAGATGCGACCGCCGGGATCCTTGTCCGAATCGGAACCGATGTCGGCAGCCTGTCCCTTGGGCAGCTGGTGGAGCTCGACGGCACCCGGGCAACCAAGACCGGCATGCTGAGCCTGCGGGTCGTCACTCAGCCGCGCTACCTCGGGACACAGGCCGACCCGGAGCCGATGCGTCGCGCCACAGGCGCCCTTGCCGAGGGCGAAGAGGCACGCCTCGTGATCGTCCGCGGCGCGATCAGCACGGCGATCAGCCGGCCGCGCGGCGGCAATGTCTCGTTCGCGATCGACGACGGCTCGGGGCCGATCCGGGTCACGATCTCCACGCGCAGCGGCATCTCCGGCGCATCGCTGACCCGTGGTGCCTGGCTCGAGCTGCGGGCCGTGCTGACGCAGGAGACGACCGGCTCTGCGCCGTCCAGCGGCTATCGACTGTGGCCACGGATCGCGAGTGACCTCCGGGTCATCGCTGCCCCGGTGGCTGGATCCACCACATCGGGTCTGTGCTGCAAGTCCGTGCAGACGGCCGCCGATTCCCTTCCGAGCGGCAGCGTCGCCGATGCCCTCCAGGGCCAGGCTGCCGAGCCCCCAGGACAGCGAACGACCCCGATGCTGGCTCGAGCACAGCCGACCAGCTCTCCACGGTCGATTGCAACAACCGGGGGAAACGTCGGGACACCGAGCGATCAGCGAGCACCTGCTGGCGGACTTGTCGTCGCCGGCATGGGACTCG
>JBDTMU010000024.1:0-12063 GCA_039934115.1 Chloroflexota bacterium
ATCGAGATCTCCGAGCTCACGTACCGGAGCAGCATCTACGACCCCATCGAGCAGGAGGGGATCCACCTCAGCGGTCCGTGGACGTTCACGGTGACCGTGCCGTAGCGGTGTCGATGTGGGCGTGAAGGCGCGGTGTCCCATTCAGCGGGACTAACCGAGAAGCAGGCGACAGATTGGCGCGCTTCTTGGGTCCCTGTCCCGCTCAGTGGGAATCGGGAGCGGAGACCCTCAGCGGCGGAAACTCCCCGGGCAGGTCGGCCGCTGACACCTGGAAGAGCGCATGGCCACCGATCCCGCGCAGGTGGTGCTCACCCAGGTCGACGACCGTGATCTCCGCCGGTAGATCGGGAGCAAGCGCCGCGCCGGAGACGAGGATCTGACCACCATGCGCCAGGGCACTGATGCGCGCCACGGTATGCACCGCAACGCCGACGTAGCCACCTTCCGAAAGGGTCGGGCGTCCGCCGTGGATCCCCATCCGGACGCGCACCGTCACGCCATCCGGCCAGGCATGGTCGCGCATGCGACGTTGGATGCTCAGCGCGGCGTCGATCGCGGCCGAGGACTGGCGGAAGACGGCAAAGAACTCATCGGCCCGTGCGTCGACCTCCCATCCGCCCGCCTGACGCATAGCCGCCCGCGAGATTCGCCGCGTGTCGGCCAGGAGGCGGGAGAATCGGTCCTCGAGCTGCAGGAGCAGCGCGGTGGAGCTCTCGATATCGGTCATCAGGAAGGTCAGGGCACCCGTCGGCAACTCGCGCGGAGCGTGGGCACGCAGCTGGCCGGTGACGAAGCCAACCGGCACGATCCCATACCGCTTTGCGGCGTTGAGCAGCCGGGTCCTGGCGCGGTTGCGCGCCGCCTCGTCCTCGAAGATCACCTGGTTGAAGCGGGAGAGGGCGTTGCGGACGTGGCTCTCGTCATTGATCGGCAGGCGGCGGCGACCCTGCGGATCCACGTAGGCGAAGGCGCTGTCCCGCAGCCCTTTTCGCCGTCCGGAACTCAGTTTGGCCATTCAGTCGAAGCGTACGCGTTTGCGTGGGGTGCAACTAACGGGCAACCTGGGCGTTTGAACCTCGCCTTCTTGGCTCAGGTTTGCTCTCCGTGCAACTCCGCTACAACGACGGCCTCGAATCGGGCAAGGTCGGGGGTCTGCTTGCCGGTTGTTTGCGCCCGGCGCAAGTCGGCGGCAATGGCGAGCGTGCCGCGCTCCTCGTCAGCCTACCCGCTTACACCAGGCGTGCGTAACGGCCAAGGAGCGTTGCGGAGAAGGCCATTCTTCGTCACGGTGCACGTCTCGTGTGCAAGCCAGCCATCAGGAGGCCGCCGGCGAGGGCACAGCAGGTCGTTCTTCCCAGTTATGCACGCTGGACGTAAGCGGACGCCACCCGCGCTATGACCCCACGCACGGCAGGAGTCCCCTGGGTTCAGCACTCAGGCTGACTGGTAGACTCGGCGGGTGGCCACCGAGCTGCTGCGCCGCGACTTCGATGTCAGAGCGCCACTCGACACTGCCTGGCGTGAGTTCGCCGATGTCGCCACCTGGCCGGCGTGGGCGCCGCACATTCGCCGCATCACGGTGGCACCGCCGGGGCTGATCGGGCCGACCAGCGTGGGTCACCTCTCCTTCCGGCCCATCGGCCGCAGCGGGTTCCGAATCTCCGCCTACAACGAGCGGGCCAACTGGGAGTGGGTCGGGAAGGTGCTGTGGCTCACGATTCGGTACGACCACCGATTCGAGGCGGCCGGTGATCAGACACATATGACGTGGACCGTCAGCGAAGCGGGCGAGAGACGGTCGATGCTCGGTCGTCTCTTCGCATCGGTGTACGGGAGGCTGGTCGACCGGGCGATTCCACGACTGCAGGCTCGCCTCGCGTCCGATAAGCAAGGAGCATGACCATGGCGAAGCTGCGCATCACCCGCCTGGGCCACGGCGGGATCTTGTATCGGTCCCCGGGTGACAAGTGGCTCTGGGTGGACCGATGGAGTGGCGCGCCCACCTACGTCGCGCCTCCCGAGCCCTGGCAGGTGGACGTCATCGCCCCGACCCATGGGCATTTCGACCACGTCGGCAACGACGCCGTCGACGTCGTCGAGCTCGCCGCGCGCGGCGGCACGGTGGTCTGCTCCCACGAGATGAGCATCTACCTGGCCGGCCGCGGGGTGGAGGCTGTGGGGATGAACAAGGGCGGCCGGTTCGAGGTGGCCGGGATCGGCCTGACCATGGTGCATGCGGAGCACACCGGCGGCGTCACGGTCACCGACGGCGAGGCAGACGCGACGCGCGAGGTGGGCTGCTGGGGCTGGCTGCTCGAGTTCGAGGACGGCACCCGTGTGTACCACACCGGCGACACCGACCTGTTCGGCGACATGGCGCTGGTCAAGGACCGATGGGCCCCGAGCATCACCGTCCTGCCGATCGGCGGCCACTACACGATGGGCCCGGCCGATGCCGGTCGGGCCGTGGCGCTCATCGGCGCCGAGGTCGTCATCCCGGTGCACTACGCAACCTTCCCGGCCCTGGCCGGCACCCCCGCCCAGCTCCGGGTAGCCACCGATGCGCAGGTGGTGGCCCTGGAGCCCGGGGAGACCTGGGAGGCCTAGCCGCCTCTTGCGCTTCGGCAAGATTGATCAATGGGTTGTCATTGCTGACCGATGTGCGGCCCGGATGACCAACGCGCAGGTCATTTCGGCGAGGCACCGTGCGGGCTGACCACGGGGCGAGTCACGATTGCCCGCGCGATGGTCGTGATGACACTTGCGTTGTCACCGTCATGCCCAATCTGGAGCATTACCGATGACTGAGCCGCTGGCGGTCTACCTGGAGGTCACTCGCAAGCGGGCGTTCGCGGGAGCCGTCGAGTGGCCGGGCTGGTGCCGAGCTGGCAAGACCGAGGAGGAGGCGCTGGCGGCCCTCGTCGCCTACTCCGACCGATATGCAAAGGTGGTCGGCCGCGGCATCGCGGCGCCTCGAGGCGTCGAGGACCTCGAGGTCGTTGAGCGACTGACCGGGAATGCCACCACCGAATTCGGGGCGCCGGGCGTTGCGCCCGCGGCCGATGACCGACCGGTCGATGCGAAGGACCTGAAGCGCCTGACGACAATCCTCGAGGCGAGCTGGCGCGCATTCGACCGCGCGGCGGAGGGAGCGGTGGGCGTCACCCTCACCAAGGGCCCACGCGGAGGAGGTCGCGACGTCCCCAAGATCGTCGAGCACGTCGAGGGGGCGGAGGAGTCCTACCTGTCAAAGCTCGGCAGCCGCGCCCCTGAGGTCGGCCTTCGCACGGCGATCCTCACCGCGTTGGAGGCCCGGGCGAAGGGAAAGCCGGTGGCCGATCCAAACAAGGTGGAGAAGCTCTGGTCGCCGCGCTACTACGTTCGGCGGTCGGCATGGCACGCGCTCGACCACGCGTGGGAGATCGAGGACCGCAGCTAGGGCCGCTCGAACAGGAACTCGACCAGGAGGTGGCTCGCCAGGAAGCCGCCGACCACCACGCACACCGCCAGAACGAGCAGATTCAGTGTGCGTGCGCGCAAAGCCAGCGTCATCCGCAGTTCCCCATCCACGCGCTCCAGCCGCAGACCGACCAGGGGGAGGGCGGCAACCAGGAATGCAAGGAACGGAGCGCCCAGCAGGAACAGGTCGACAATGCGAGGCGCCCGCGCCAGGCCATCCATGAATGGCTGAAGCCACGCCTGCATGCCGGGCAGCTCGAGCTGGTAGGCCAGGAACGAGACAGCCACGAAGATCAACGTCGGCGCGGTGATCAGCATGGCAATCAGCGCACTCGCGGTCGGGTGACGCTGGAGCGGATGGGTTGGCATCGACGGTCCCCCGGCAGCAACCAGGCGAGGCGCGATCCGGTCGACGAAAGCGCGCATGTGCAGGGTCACGGCGCCGCGCAGCAGGTCGGCGGTTGCCGCAGGGGTCGCCGGCATCTCCTCGAGGAGATCGGTCAGCTCGTCGCCGTAGCGCATTCGCCAGGCCGACGGGTACAGACGGATGATGCGCTTCATCGGTTGCCCACCCGCGCCAGCCCGATGCTGACCGCCGCGTTCAGCCCGGTGAGCCGCCCACGGAGGGCTGCCAGGCCGGTATCGGTCAGGCGATAGGGGCGTCGGCGACCCTCGAAAGGCAGCGCCTCGACTAGCCCGTCCTCCTCGAGCCTGGACAGGGCGCCGTAGAGCGTTCCTGGGCCAAGCCGGACGCCGGCGAACGCTGCGACGTCGATGAGCATGGCGTGCCCGTGCTTGGGGCCGCCGGAGAGGCTGATAAGCAGAAGGAGTCCGGGATCGGAACCTGGGGATCGGTCTGACAAGGATGCCTCGTGCTACGCCGTAGATACTACGTCGCGCGTAGTATTCGCCGTCGAAGGCCCCGATGTCAAGAGGCTGGGCTAGGCTGTCAGCATCCAGTCCTCGAAGGTGATGCTATGGCCGACTATCCAGATGTGTTCGCCGACGGCTTCTCCATCTCAGCCAACCCGCTCGCAGTCACCCTCACGCTGACCCGATCTGAACCAACCGGGGAGCCTGGGGTGCACGAGGAACCGAGGTCAATCGTCGCTCGGGTGCGATTGAGTCCCGGCATGGCAGCCGGGCTTGGCTCGGCGCTCACCCAGGCGAGCACCACGCCAGTGCAAGGGCCCGAACAGGCGCAGACCACGAAGCACTAGACAACGCGATCCGTGCTCGTGTTCCGTCGCAGGGTCAGCCAGCGGCGGCAGCCGGCGGCGTGGAACCAGCGCTCCGTGGTGATGCCGTCCACGTTGTTCTGCATCCAGACCCAGTCGAGGTTACGAGCATCGGCATCAGTGATCGAGTCCGGCACATGCGGCAGCTCGCCGCCGAAGCGGAACTCGCTGACCGGGCGCTCACCACAGGTTGGGCAGGTGATCCACAGCATCAGCGGGCCCTCATCAGCGCGTCCCGGCCGAGCCCTGGTCGGCCATGGCGTGGTCGGCGGCGAAGCGAGCGAGGCCGAAAGAGGCAATCAGCTTCGGCGTAACGCCGGTGGCGATCAGCTCGGCCATCGCCTCGCCTCCGGCGGGGATCGCCTTGAAGCCCCAGGTCCCCCAGCCCGTGGTGATCAGAAAGCCGTCGACCCCGGTGAAGCCCATGATCGGCGAGTAGTCGGGGCTGATGTCGCAGATGCCGGCCCACTGCCGCAGGATCCGCAGGTTCCGCAGGAACGGGAGCATGTGGATCATCTTGGTCGACACCGTCTGCAGGAACTCGTACGACGAGTGCATCGAATAGGAGGGCTGCGAGTCGAACTCGGCGCCCATCAGCATCTGGCCACGCCCCGTCTGCGAGACGTAGCAGAGCAGCTCCGACGACGCGACGATCGGGCCGAAACCCGGCGCATACGCGTTCGTGACCAGCGCCTGGAGCGGATGGGTCCGGATCGGCAGCCGGAGATCGGCCATGGCGGCGACCGCCGTCACACGCCCGCCGACCGCGCCCAGCACGACGCCCGCCGAAATCGGTCCTGAGGAAGTCTGAACGCCAACCACCCGGTCCCCGTCGCGAAGCAGACCGGTGACCGGCATGTGCGGAATGACGTGGACGCCGAGACGCATGGCGCCCTGGGCGTATGCCCACACCACCCGGTCGTGGCGTGCGGTGGCCCCACCGGGGTGATATGAGGCGCCCAGCACCGGGTAGCGGCCGCCACCCGACAGGTCCAGCTCGGGGCACAGCTCCTGCGCCTCCTCCGGCGTGATCATCACCGTCTCGGCGCCGCAGGCCTGGTTCATCAGGGCGCGGGCGCGCTCGGCGCGCATGCCGGACTCGGTGTGCGCCAGCCAGAGCAGGCCCTTGGTCGAATGGATGATCGAGCAGCCGGTCGCGTCCTCCAGGGACCGATACAGCTCGAGGCTGCGCTGGTAGAAGCGGACCGATTCGGGGATCCCGTAGTTCGCTCGGATGATGGTGGTGTTGCGGCCGGTGTTGCCCGAGCCGATGTAGTTGGCCTCGAGCACCGCCACGTTCGTGATCCCGTGCCTGGTGGCGAGATTCCAGGCCGTTGCCAGGCCATGTCCTCCCCCGCCGATGATCACGACGTCGTAGGACTTCTTCGGCTCGTGCCAGGTCAGGTCGAGCAGGGTCTCGACGAACTCGTTCATTTACATTCGCTCCTCGAGCTCATGTGCGTACGCGGCCGCGCACAGGAGCAGTGCCCGATCCTCGGCGAGCCACAGCTTGGCGGGCACGCCCGCAACCAGCCCCTGCGCCAGCGCCGGTCGAGCAGTGGGGAGCGGCCAATCGACGTGCGGTACGACCAGGTCGCGCACCTCGTCGGGGGTCAGCCACCAGCCGACGAAGCCGGCGTCGTCCACGACCAGGTTCTCGCCGGCGACCTCGACGCTCGCCGCCCCAATCACGAGGAGGTCGTCGGGAGCGAGGCGCAGCACGGGATGCTCATCGGGCACGGTCAGCTCGTCCAGGGCCTCGGGGGCGCCCACGACGCGCAGCGCCGGAAGTCGCTCAGGAGCGCGCACGGAGGCCCTCCGGGTCGTAGAAGGGCGGTTCCGCGACGGTGGCCTCGCGGCCATCTACCTCGACCTGCTTCGGGAATGGCGAGCGCTTGAGCCAGCCGAGCATCACGGCCTGGCCGAGGGTCGGTGATGTGAAGGTTGAGGTCACGTGACCAACGACAGCGCCCTTCGACGAGATCGGGCTTCCCTCAGTGGGCGCAGCCCCGGCCATGGTCAGGCCCACCAGGCGCCGCCGATCAGGGAGCGCGGCGGTCCGAGCCAGCGCATCACGGCCGATGAAGTCGGGCTTCTCCATGTTCACGGCCCAGTCCATGCCCAGCCGGCGCGGGGTCGTATCCATCTCGGTGTCCATGCCGATGATCACGTGCCCCTTCTCCAGCCGCAGCGCGAAGAGGGCCTGCAGGCCGTGCGGCCGGATCCCCAGGTCGGCACCCTCGGCCAGCAGGGTGCGCCACAGCTCGGCCGAGCGGTCGACCGGGTGGTGGAGCTCGAACGAAGCCTCGCCGGTGAACGAGAGGCGCATGACGTGGACCGGCATGCCGGCCAGCTCGGTGTGCGTGTGCTGCAGGAAGCGCGGCGGATCGGCCAGTCCCAGGCGCGCAAGGAGCTCAGCTGCCCGCGGGCCGGTCACGTTGATCGCCGCCAGCGACATGGTGCGGTCCAGGAGCAGGACGTTCACGCCCCACGTCTCCATCCAGTCGCGCATCCACATCTCGGCGTTGCCCGCGCCGCCGGTGGTGAAGGTCAGGACGAAACGGTCATCGGCCTCGCGGCAGATCATCCCGTCATCGATCACATGGCCGCGCTCGTTGAGGAGCAGCGCGTAACGGGAGCGGCCAACGCGGATGGTCGACACGTCGGTCGGGTACAGGCGCTGGAGGAACTCGACCGCATCGGTCCCGGCCACCACGAACTTGCCGAGCGTGCTCACGTCGCCCAGCGAGACCGCATCGCGCACCGCGCGGTACTCGGCCAGGTGGTCGCCGTAATTCCAGGGCCGCCACCAGCCGCCAAATCGGTCCATCAGCGCGCCGCGGGCGAGGTGCTCGTCGTGAAGCGGCGTGCGTCGGAAGGCGTCGAGGTAGACGTCGGCGCCGGCCTCGCCGAGCGTGATCTGGCGCGAGGCGGGGCGCGCGGTGAACGGCTCGGGAACCTTTCCGCTGCGCGCCGCGATCCAGGCGCGGACGTGGGGCAGGCAGGCGCTCCCCTGGCATGTTCCGGTGCCGGCAAGGCTAGCGCGCTTCACCAGCTCCAGCTCGTTGAAGCCACGGGCCCAGACCCCCTCGAGGTCGTCGACGCCCGTCCCGACGCAGGGGCAGACGATCCCCTCGGTTGGCGCCGGCGGCAGCGGAAATGCCTCCGAGGCCGATCCGACCACGGTCACCGGCAGGTCGTCGGCCATGCGCGACAGGACGTCGCGCGGAGATCGGCCCAGGTTGAGGATCACCGTGTGGCATTTCGTGGTCTGCTCCGCACCGTCCTCGCGCGTGACCACGGAGGAGACGCGGCCTTCCCCCTCGAACCGCACCAACTCGCCGGTAAGGGCGGTGCACGGCACCCCCTCCGGTGCAGGACCGATCGCCACCGTGGGGCCGAGGTCCACCCCCGCCGCGTGGAGCTGTTGGGCCGCCCGCGCCGTCAGCAGGCCGGCGAGGCCACTTCCCGGGCAGACCGGCTGCAGCTCGGCCGCCCCGGTGGCGACGACCACTTCCCTGGCCCGGATGTGGAGCATCCCCTCTTGCGTGCGGGCGATGAGCGTCGGGCCGGCGTAGACCGCCACGACCTCGATCCCCTGCGCCGCGTCGAGGAGCGTGACCTGGCGACCGTTTCGCTTCGCCTCAGCGGCCGCCGCCGTGCCACTCCTCCCTGCGCCGATCACCACCAGGTCGGCCTCTTCCCGTCGCACCTCGATCTCCGGCGGCCCAGGCTCCGGCTCGTGCCAGGCGGGCGCTGCATCGGCTGGGTGGCGGCGCACCTCGAGGCCGCCGGCAGCTGGGGTCTGGCAGGTGCGCACATACGCGATCCCGTCGACCTCGGCGACGCAGTTGCCGCAATCCCCGGCGAGGCACAGCGTGCCGCCGACCCGCGGATGCTCCCCGGCGCGGAGGATGGCCATTGCCGCGGTGTCGCCGGGCTCGTATGGCAGGCGGCGGCCGTCCAGCAGGAATCGGCCCGCCTCGGCGCTCATGGCCGAGAGGCTATCACCGCCACATGTCGGCGTACGGGTGCTCTCCCACGATCGGCTGGCCGGTGGCGAATCGCTCTAGCCGATAGATCGCAAGGTCGTCGTTCGCCCCAAGGCCCTCGGTGATGAGCTGCGCCAGGCTCTGACCCGTGGCCGGGGCCGTCTTGAAGCCCGTGCCCGAGAAGCCGCATAGCAGCCAGAACCCGTCGGGTCCCGCCTGGCCGATGATCGGGTGCTGGTCCGGCGTGATCCCGTCCTGACCGGAATGGGCCGAATGCAGCCCGGCCCGCGCGAAGGCGGGCAGCCGCCGCACAACGCGCTCAGCTGCCTTCTCGATGAACCCCGGCGCGGCCGCGTCAACCGGCGCATCCGGGTCGCCGGTCAGGGGATTCCCATCTTCGAGCGCGACGAGGCTGAGCGACTCGCCCTCGGGGCGGCAGTAGAACGAGTTCTCGAAGTCGATGAACGCGACGTGGCGAGGCATTTCGGGCGGGCGCTGCACGTAGGCCACGTCGTGGCGCCAGACGTCGATGGGAAGGTCGAGGCCCACCATCGACGCGATACGGCCGGCCCATGCCCCAGCGGCGTTCACCACGATCGGGGCGTCGAACGGGCCTCGTGTCGTGTCCACGCCAATGACCTGGCCGGCATCGGTCCGGATCCCGGTCACCGCGCAACCCTGGATCAGTCGCGCTTCGCGTGCGATCGCCGCGGCCAGCAGGGAGCCGGTGGTCTGCGTCGGATCGGCGTAGCCGGAGAGCGGCTCGAAGGCCGCCACCTGCTTGTCTTCGATCTCGATGCCTGGCAACAACCGCCGCACCTCATCGGCACCGACCAGGTCAGTTCGAATCCCGACCTGCTGCTGCATGGCGGTGTTGGCACGGAGCGCCTCGACCTCGGCGGGCGGCACGATCTGCAGGAATCCCACCGGCGTGAAGCCACACTCGCCGCCGACCCGCCGCTCCCAATCCGAGAAGTAGGCGTGCGAGCGCCAGGCCAGCCGAGCCTCCGCCTCCACGTCGTAATGCATCCGCACCAGGCCGCTCGAGCGCCCAGTCGCGCCTGCTGCGATGGTCGCGCGCTCGAGGACAAGTGGCTGCATCCCCCGCTCGGCGAGATGGAAGGCGAGCGAGGCGCCCTGGACCCCCGCGCCGATGATGATCGCGTCGGCGGTCTCGACCATGGCCGGGATGGTGCGCCGCGCGCGGTCGGCCGCCCAGTGCCAAACGGCTCGTATGGCAGGCGGCGGCCGTCCAGCAGGAATCGGCCCGCCTCGGCGCTCACCGGGAGGGGTTATCACCCGCCTCCGGCGCGGAACCGATGAGTGGGGTCAGACCGGGCGGCTTATTACCTATGGTGCTATATCAGCGCCGGAATCGGGTCTTGGCGGCCGAAATGACACGAATTACCACCTGACGTACTAGATGAGTGCCGAAACGACCCATCTGAGCGCGAATTCCGGGCCAAAGCGCGCTTGCAGCACCATACGTACTAGCGACGGTGGCCCAGCCCTCCACCGAGCTCGTCCCCGCGCAGGTCGACGATGGTTGGGTTGCACGGCTGCACGGCTGCACGGCTGCACGACTGCACGAACGGCCCTGACACGCCGGGCCACCCGTGCGGCCGCCGCTCTCCCCCATCGGTAAACTGTCCGCCCATGCCCCCGACCGACGAGATCCTTGTCCATGCCCGCGGGCTGACGAAGCGGTTCGACGAGTTCACCGCAGTGAACGCAGTCGACTTCGACGTGCGCACCGCCGAGGCGTTCGGATTCCTTGGCCCGAACGGGGCGGGCAAGACCAGCACCATGCGAATGATCGCCTGCTCCTCTCCGGTGACCGAGGGGGAGCTGACGGTCATCGGCATGGACCCGCGCACGCAGGCGGCGCAGATCAAGGCGCGCCTGGGAGTCGTGCCGCAGGCTGACAACCTCGACGCGGAGCTGACCGTCGAGGAGAACCTGCTGATGTACGCGCGCTACTTCGACATCCCGATGTCGGTGGCGCGCCCGCGGGCGGCCGAGCTGCTCGAGTTCATGCAGCTCACCGAGCGGGCCGGTGACCAGGTCGAGCCGCTCTCCGGCGGGATGAAGCGGCGGCTGACCATCGCGCGGGCACTCATCAACGACCCCGAGCTGATCATCCTCGACGAGCCAACGACGGGCCTCGACCCGCAGGCACGCCACCTGCTGTGGGAGCGCCTCTACCGACTGAAGCAGCGCGGCGCCACGCTGATCATCACCACCCACTACATGGACGAGGCCGAGCAGCTGTGCGATCGCCTGGTGGTGATGGACAAGGCGGAGATCGTCGCGGCGGGGACGCCGCGCCAGCTGATCGAGAAGTACGCCACCAAAGAGGTGCTCGAGCTTCGCATCCCCGACGGTGCGCGCAGCTCCCTCAACGGGCGCCTCGACGGCCTCGCCGAGCGGGTCGAGGAGCTGCCGGACCGCTACCTCCTCTATGCGGACGACGGCGAGCATGCGCTCGAGGGCGTGCACAGCCGCGAGATCCCGATCGACTCGGCGCTCGTCCGGCGCGCCACGCTCGAGGACGTCTTCCTGCGTCTGACGGGCCGCTCCCTGGTGGAGTGATGGCGGTCATCGCAGGCAGCCGACCGGGCCCACAGCCCCTGACCAGCGCGTTGGCAGGAGCGTTGGCGGGCGCGGCGCGCGTCCTGCAGCGCAACCTGCTGGTCTATCGGCGCACGTGGCGGGGCAGCCTGTTCGGCTCGTTCCTCACCCCGCTGCTGTACCTGACCGCGATGGGGATCGGCCTCAGCCAGCTGATGGCGCGCGGGGGCTCCGACCTGCTGGGGGGAGTCCCCTACCTCGACTTCCTGGGCCCCGGCATCCTGGCCAGCAGCTGCATGCAGACGGCCAGCTTCGAATCGACCTACCCGATCATGGGCAAGATCAGCTGGCGCCGGAATTACGAGGCGATCCTGGCCACGCCGATCGAGGTGCACCACCTGCTCATCGGAGAGCTGAGCTGGATCGCCTTCCGGCTGACCACCATGGCCACCGTCTTCATGATCGTCCTCACCCTGTTCGGGATCCCGCCCAGCCCGCTCGCGCTGCTGGCCATCCCCGCCGCGGTCCTGACCGGTGTCGCCTTCGCGGCGCCGATCATCGCCTTCTCCGCCACGCGCCACAACGACTCGGGCTTCGCGGCGCTCTTCCGCTTCATCATCAATCCCCTCTTCCTGTTCAGCGGCACCTTCTTCCCGGTCTCGCAACTGCCCGATGCCGTCGAGTGGGTCGCCGCCGCCACGCCGCTCTACCACGGAGTTGCGCTGGTACGCGGCGCCGTCCTCGACAGCATGCCGTCGACCTGGCCGCTGCACGTCGCCTACCTGGTCGTCTGGGTGGCCATC
>JBDTMU010000025.1:0-11858 GCA_039934115.1 Chloroflexota bacterium
GCAGCACGTCCTCGAGGACCGAGTTGAGGTAGCCACCGGCGCCGTAGCTGCTCCGGCCGCCGAGCATGACCAGCCCCTTGCCGAGGTCGCGCACGTAGACCTGCAGGCTGGCCATCGCCGTCGCGCCGAGCTGGGCGGCCGACACGTTGTCGAGCACGACCGCGTCGTAGCCGGCGAGCGTGGCGATCGAGGACGGGACGCCTCCGGCCGGCACGACCGTGACGCGCTGGCGAGCGGTGGTGAGTGCCTCGACCAGGTCCGCAGCACGGGATGGGTCGTCGGTCGCGACCAGCACCTGGGGCTCGCCGGTGACGAGGACGTAGGCATCGGCCGCGTTGTTCTCGCGGAAGTGGTCGGAGCGCGGCTCAAGGACGGCGCGGAAGACATGGAAGCCGGGCTCGTCCGCCTTCACACTGAACGTCACGCTGGTGGTGCCCGGCTTGAGCGAGAGCTGGCGGGTTGCGACCGTCGCACCGTCGGCCAGCAGTCGGAGGGTGGCTGTGGTGGTCGTGGTGGATCGCACGCGCACGTTCAGCTCGATCGTCTCGCCGACGTGCGCACCGGACGGCGCATCCACACCGTCAACAAGCGCCTCGGGGTACGTCTCGCCACCCGGCAGCACCACGTCGAGCCGGACGCCGTGCTCCGCGGCGGAGAGGATCGCCTGTTCCGCCTGGCCCCCGGTGTCGTTGCCGTCAGAGAGGAGCACCAGGCGCTGCTGCGTGCCCGCCGGGAAGATGGCAGTTCCGAGCCGCACCGCCGCGGCGATGTCGGTCGCGCTCACGACCGGCACGGAGCCTGGTGCCTGGAGCTCGTCAAGGTTCGAGGGAAGCCGATCGACGAGGGCGTTGGCGCCGAAGACAACGACCCCGGCGGTGTCGCCCTCAGGGATCTCGCTGACGGCCTGCCTCGCGAAGGCGAGCAGGTCCTCGCGGCTGGCATCGAGCATCGAGGCCGATGCATCCACCAGGAAGACGACCGAAAGCCGATCGGACGCGAGCGCAAGCCGCGCTCCCGCCAGGGACGCCACGATGCACGCGACCAGCGTCAGACGGATCACCAGGGAGGCGATCCTGCGAACTCTTGGCAATGTGCGTGACGCCGCCCACCAGCCGCCAATGACCAGCGCCACGGCCGGCAGCAGCAGCCACAGCCAGATCGGGTCGGTGAAGGCGACCGGGATCATCGTGACGCGCGCGCCAGCAGTCGGGCCGCTGCTCGCCGAGTCGGCCGATGGAAGAGGAGCCACTCGACCATGAGCAGGACGAGCCCCGCCAATGCGAGCGGCCACCACCACTCCGAGCGCGCGGCCAGGCCATCGCCACCCGGAGCAGGCCCGACCCGCCCCAGGTCGACGATGCGGGTCGGGTCGCCGGGGGTCACCCGCGACTCACCGGGGTTGAAGAGGTTCGCAGCGGTCCGGCCCAGAGAATCGCCGCCGTGGCCAGTCCCGTCGTCGACCACCTGCAGGTCGACCAGGCCGGTGACGCGCGGGCCTGGCACGGTCACCCGCCCCCCGATCACGTCCAGCTCGACGCGCTCCCCGCTGGCAGCGGTGACGGCGGCCACGCGGCGGATGGCAGGGTCGATGGTCACCGCGATCGGTTGCCCGAGCTCGACTGACGGCGGCAGGATGCCGTCCGCCGACGGCAGCAGCCCATCCACCAGGTTGCTCATCAGGAGCGGGAATGCGACCTGGAGCGGCAGGTCGCTGTCACTGAGCGCAAACGACAGGAGGCCGATGCCGAGCCCATCCACGCGTCCGGCCGCGACCAGCGGCTCGCCACCAACGGTCTCGACGACGGGGCGCAGCCCCTCGGCCAGGGTGATGGTGCGCGCGCGGCCGATATGCAGCGTGGAGAGGTCGACGAACCGCAGCACCGGGTCCGCGGGATCGGTCCGGTCCAGGGCAGGACCGTCGATCACCTTGCCGACCGTGCCGAAGGCCCCGTCAGTGGCTGGTCCGACATATAGGGCCGGGACGGTGGGCGGCCGGGCCGGGACGGTGCGGTCGAAGATGACGATGCCGTAGGGCTTGCCCGCCTCGGCCGCGGCGTCCAGCGCGTCGACGTAGCCGTCGGCCCCCACGGCATACAGCTCGAGGCGGGGGAGCAGGGCGAGTGCATTCTCCAGGTAGGTGTTGCCGGGGCTCACCAGAAGGGCACGGACGGCGCCCGCGGCGGGGACGAGCGCAACGGCCCGATCGTCCACCGCCAGCGCGTCATCGCCCGCCAGCCGCGCCTCGACCACCCTGGCGCTCTGCGGGACGCTGCTGATCAGGGCCTCGGAACGCTGACCGGCGGGGATCGCCAGGTCCCGCGCGTCGACGAGGACGTCGTCCGCGTAGATCTCGAGCCGCCGCGTCACGTCCGAGCCCGACGGGTTGCTAACCGCCACGAACAGGTCGAGCTGCGCGCCGCCGGAGCGACGCAGGAGCGACAGCGCCGCCACCGCCTGGTTGCCATCCGTCGCGCCGACCCGCTCGACCTGCACCGGTGCGCCGATTCCGATCTTCGGCAGCCGGTCGGCGTTCGCGTCGGTCACGACCACGACCGTGGAGTCGGAGTCGCGGGCTGCAAGCGCTGAAGCGAGCGCGAAGGCATCGGTCAGGTCGCCCGGAACCTGCGTTGCGACGATCCCATCCACTGCCGCGAGGGCAGCGGCGCGGTCGTCCGTGTCGCTGACCAGCACGTGCGCCGAATCGTCGGCGGCGACGACCGTCACGTGGCCACCCTCCGGCAGCTGGCCGATCACCCGGCGAGCGGCTGCCTGTGCCTGGGCCATGCGCGAGGCGTCGCTCTCGACCGTACCCATGGATGCCGACGTGTCGACGATCAGCACGACGTTGGCGGCGAGCTCAGAGCTGACGGTCAGGAACGGCCTCGCGGCCGCGATCACGGCCACGAGCGCGATCAGCAGCTGCAGGATCAACAGCCAGCTGAAACGCAGGCGCTGCCACGGGGCATTGGCCTCGACGTCGCGCACCAGCTGCTGCCAGAGGAACGTGCTGCCGACCGGCACATCCCGGCGCCGTAGCCGGAGCATGTAGTAGGCGACGATGATCGGCAGGCTGACGAGGCCGATGAGGGCCAGGGGCGCAATCACGGGATGTGACGGGCGGGCGGGCTCGACCACCCTCGCGGCTCTCGCAACGCTCGTGCGGCCGAGCCCGCCCGCCTCATCACCGGGAAGCCGCTGGCGATCATTCGATCACTTGGCGGCGGCGCAGGACGTCGAAGAGCAGGTCGGAGAGGTCCACGTCAGAGGAGACGCTCACGTAGGCGCCGCCGCGGCGCGAGCAGAACGCCGCCAGCTCCTCCTGCCACTCGCCCAGCCGGGCGCGGTAGCGGTCAACGAGGTCGTCGTCGCCGGTCACCTCGATTCCGTGGCCGGTCTCGTTGTCGACCAGGCGGGCGTCGGGCGGGACCTCTGGATCGAGCTCCTCGGGTGCCAGTACGTGCAGCACCGAGAGCTGGCAGCGCGTGCCGGCCAGGTCGCGCAGCGCATCGAGGTACCCCGGATCGAGCAGGTCGCTGACCAGGATCATCGGGCCACGGCCTCTTAGCTTCCCGGCATAGTCACGAGCCGCGGCCGCCAGGCCTGTGAGCCGCTCGGGACGCGGCTCGGAGAGGAAGCGAAAGACCTCGAAGACGCGGGCCTTGCCGCGCAGCGGACGCAGGCTGATCGCCCGTCCCTCGCCCAGGAACGCGACACTGACGCGGTCGAGGTGGGCGAGCCCCAGGTAGGCGAGCGCCCCGGCCGCTCGACGCGCAAAGGTCAGCTTGTTCGGCTCGCCGAAGTCCATGCTGCGGCTGGCGTCGACCAGGACGTGGACGGTGACGTCCTCCTCCTCGACGAAGAGCTTGATGAAGAGCCTCTCGAGCCGCGCGTAGACGTTCCAGTCGAGCTGGCGCAGGTCGTCGCCTGCGCTGTAGTTGCGGTAGTCGGCGAACTCGACGCTCTGGCCGCGCCGCAACGATCGTCGCTCGCCCTTCATGCGGCCCGCCGTCATGCGTCGCGACGCGAGCTCCAGCTGCTCCAGGCGGCGCAGGAACGCCTCGTCGAAGAGGAGACCGGCGCCCGTACCGGCCCCCGCGGCGTGCGCGACCGGCGCGGTCATTCCCGGCTACTCGACCGATTCGGTGGGCGTCTCGGCGATGATGGCGCGGACCACGCTGTCACTGTTGATCCCTTCGGCCTCGCCCTCGAAGTTGAGGATGATCCGATGGCGCAGCGCCGGAGCCGCAACCGCCTGCACGTCGCTGAAGGCCACGTTGAAGCGGCCGTCCAGCAGGGCGTGGATCTTGGCCCCGAGCACCATGGCCTGGGCGCCTCGCGGCGAGCCGCCATAGCGGACGTACCTGCTGACCAGGTCAGGCGGGTTTTCGCTGTCCGGGTGCGTGGCGCGCAGGATGCGGACCGCGTAGGCCATCACGTGGCTGGCGATCGGGACATCGCGCGCCAGCGTCTGCATGGCCAGGATGTCGGCCCCAGTGGCGGCCTGGTGGACGGTGATCCGCTCCGCCCCGGTCGTGCGCGCCATGATCTCGATCAGCTCCGACTCGGTCGGGAAGGGGACATCGACCTTGAAGAAGAAGCGGTCGAGCTGGGCTTCAGGAAGAGGATAGGTCCCCTCCATCTCCAGCGGGTTCTGGGTCGCGAGCACGAAGAACGGCTCTGACAGCGTGTACTGCTGCTTGGCGACGGTGACCCGATGCTCCTGCATCGCCTCCAGCAGCGCGCTCTGGGTCTTGGGAGTGGCGCGGTTGATCTCATCAGCCAGCACCAGGTTCGAGAAGATCGGTCCCGGCTGAAAGCGGAATCGGCGCTCGCCCCCCTCCTCCACGATGATGTTGGTGCCGACGATGTCGGCCGGCATCAGGTCGGGCGTGAACTGGATCCGCGAGAAGCCCAGGTCGAGCGCCTCGGACATCGTGCGTACCAGCATCGTCTTGCCGAGCCCCGGGACGCCCTCCAGCAGCGCGTGGCTGCCGGCCAGGAGGCTGATCAGGGTCTGCCGGACGAGCTGGTTCTGGCCGACGATGAAGCGGCCGACCTCCGCCTCGATTGTTGTCGCCAGCTCGCTGAAGCGCTCCGCGGTGATCTGCTCGGGGGCGGGGGCCGCGTCGGCGGTGGTCTGCTCGGTCATCGGTCCATTCACTCCGTGGGTTCGAGGCGGGAGAAGTAGTCGCGCACCAGGTCCTTCAGGGTGATCGGGACCTGCTGCCGGTCGAGCTGGAAGTTGGCGAAGTCGCGGAAGAGGTCGAGGACGGATCGGTACGGGACCACGGCGTCGTTGTCGAAGCCGACCCCGCTGCCGCTTCCGGTCTGATCCTGCCCTCCGTCTCCACCTTGCCCTGCGATGTAGCTCGGGTCGCCGGGGAGGCCGACCCTGTCAAAGGGCACGAACAACTCGTCGAGCCCCGAGACCGCGTAGTCCTTGTTGCCTTGGGTCGGGCCATTGAATGAGCCGATGCGGACCCCGCCACCCGGGATGCGGCGCACCGTCGTGCCGCCACCGCCGCCGAGCTGGCCGCCGGTTCCCGGCTGGCTGCCCGGCTGTCCCCCGGGTTGTCCGCCAGGTTGGCCACCGGGCTGCCCGCCGGGCTGCCCCGATGCGCCGGGCTGGCCCGAGCCGCCCGGCTGGCCGCTGCCACCCGGTTGCCCGCTGGCTCCCGGCTGTCCAGAGCCGCCCGGCTGACCGCTGCCGGCCGGCTGTTCGCTGCCACCGGGCTGACCGCTGCCGCCCGGCTGCCCCGATGCTCCTGGCTGCGGCTGACCCGCTCGGGCCACCTGCCGCGCTCCGTCCTGGAGCGCGGACTGGGCGCGCGCGACGCTCCGCTGCAGCTGTCGGTTCTGCTCTGCCTGGCGCATTGCGTCGGCCGCGCCCTGCAACGCATCCTCCGCCGTCTCCTGGTCCTGCGGGCTGCCGGTGCGAGCGGCCTTGTCGAGGGCGTCCGCAGCCTCGGCCAGGCGCTGGGCGACCTCCGGCTGCGTGCCGGCGGCCCCCTGGGCGGCTCGCTGGAGCGCATCGGCGCGCGCGGCTGCCTGCGCGCTGCTCATCTTCTTCACGTCGTCCTTGAGGGCCTCAAGGTCCTTCGCCGCCTGTTCGGCATCACCTTCCGGGTTGGCCTCCTCCTTGCCGCTCGCCGCCTTCGAGATCTGCTGCGCCAGCTGGGTGAGGCCGGCGTCCTTGGCTGCAGCCTGTGGGTCTGTCAGGCGCGCGAGCTGCTCCTGCACCGCGCCGATCTTCGCCAGGACCTCCTGCCGGTCATCGCCCGCCTCGCGCAGCTGGCGTGCCAGCCGTCGTAGCTGCTCCAGCAGCGCGTCGCGACGCGGATCCAGGGTGGCCACCTGCTCCTCCGCCTCCCTGACCAGCTCCTCGATGCGCTGGGCCACCTGGCGGCTCGCGTCGCGAGCGGCCTGGCGGTCGCGCAGGAGAGCGTCCTTTGGGTTGGGCCAGATGACGAGCACGACCAGCAGGGCAAGTGCAATTCCGCCGGCTGCAGAAGGGCGTCGGGCGAGCCGAGGCCGGAATGCGGCGCGCAGGTCGGCACTCGCCAGCCGCGACCGAGCATCGGTCAGCTGTCGAGCGGCGAGCTCCGCGGCCGCCGGGTCTTCGGGATCGGGCTCGGCAATCAGCTCGAGCGCCGTGCCAAGGCGCTCCCGCAGGCCGAGCTCGGCGTCCGCGCCACGCGCCGCATCGGTCAGCGACGGCCTCAAGCGCCACGAGGCGATGGCCCATGCGACGAGGGCCACGGCCGCGACACCCGCCATCAGCCACGGAGCGACCTCCAGGACGACGGTGCGCGCAGCGAGCTGGACCAGGGCGATGCCCGCGATCGTCGCCGCCCCTGCGATCGCCGCCACCCGAAGGCTCCGCCGCAGCCACAGGCGTCGACGGAGCGACCGGAGACGCCGCAGCGCGTCAGGCCCGAGGCGCTCGGAGATGGTGGTGGCGAGGGCCCGGTCGGTCACGCCTCAGCCTCCGGTGCGGTCGGGGATCGGCGCCGGCGCAGGCGGAAGCCGAGGCCGGCGGGAACGACCAGCCGCATCGAGGCGAGCGTCAGCAGCAGCGAGAGGCCCGCGAAGGTGAAGGCGAAGCGCGGCCAGAAGTGGCCTGTCTCAATCGGCTGCGGGTCGAACACGGTCTGGATTTCCTCGGCGCAGCGAGCGTTCGGCGGGCAGTCGCCGTTGCCTCCGGGCTTGCCATCCGCCGGCACCACACCGCCGCCGGTCGTCGTGAAGCAGAAGCCTCCCTGGCACTGGATGCCACCGGTGCCTCGGATCTCGGCCATGATCTTCCCCATGTCGCCGGTCGTGATCTCGGTGTCAGCCACGATCTCGACCATGGCCACGGCGGGGTTCAGGTAGAGGAGCTGCTCAGGCGCCCGATTGGGCACGCCGAGTGCCTCGGGAGCGGTCCCGCTCAGGCCGGCGGTCCACAGGCGCCAGATGAAGAAGGTCCCCACCGTGAGGAAGAGGACCGCCGAGTAGGCGATCACGGTGGCGCTCTGCGTGCGCTTGATCAAGGCACTGCAGAAGAGCCCGATGACGCCGAAGCCGATCGCCGACAGGAGCAGGACGACCTGCGCTTGGACGATGTTCTCAACCGATGCCCCGCCATACATCAGCACCAGGGCCGAGACGGGGATCCCCGCCAGGATCATGAGCAGCACGAAGGCGAGAGCCGAGAGCAGCTTGCCGACGACGATGGCGCTGGGGCGAAGCGGCGTGGTGATGAGCAGATCGAGCGTGGCCTTCTCTCGCTCGAGGCTGATCGCCCCGGTCGTGAAGGCAGGCGCCAGGAAGGCGACCAGCATGAGCTGGAAGACCGAGAGCATGGCAAAGATCGCCTGCCCCACGATCGCCGATCCGTTCGCGACATTGACGCTCGACCCATCCGGGGCGAATAGCTCTCCGGGGACCCTCGCCTGGGCGACCGAGCTCAGGTAGGCGCCGTAGGCGATCAGGGCCAGCACGCCGATGTAGATCGTGAGCACGATGAATGCGCGTCGACCGCGGAATCGGGAGCGGAGCTCTTTCGACATGATGGTCAGGACCGAGGAGCCGAACTCGCGCAGGCTCGAGAAGGGTCGTCGCGGGAGGGTCGTCGCCGTCATGCCGCCGTCTCCTCGTGGTTGCCGGTGACCTTGAGGAAGATCTCCTCCAGGTCGCTGGTCGCCTGTGCGAAGCCGCTCACCGTGTGCCCGGCCGCGATCATGCCCTGCAGCAGAGCCGCCTGCTCGTCGGAGGATCCGTCGAAGGGGACCTCCAGCCGCGTCAGGCCGGCCTCGCTGGTCACGGCAAGGACGTCGCCGACCCGTGGATCGGTTCCAAGCCAGGCCGCAGCCGCATCGCCGTCGGACAGGACGTCGATTCGCAGGAGGGCCGTCGCGCGCAGCGAACGCTCGATCTCGGCGATCTGCCCGGATCGCAGCAGCCTGCCGTGGTCGATGATGCCGACCGACGTGCACAGCTCCGCCACCTCGGTGAGGATGTGGCTGCTGATTAGGATCGTCTTGCCCATCCCCCGCAGCTCGCGGAGGATCTCGCGCATCTCAACCCGCGCCCGCGGATCGAGCCCGGAGGCGGGCTCGTCGAGGATCAGCAGCTGGGGATCGTGGACCAGCGTGTGGGCCAGGCATAGGCGCTGCCGCATGCCGCGCGACAGTGCCTCGACGTATGACTCGCGCTTGTCGGTCAGGCCCACGATCTCGAGCAGCTCCCCGATCATGCCGGCCCTTCGCCCCGCCGGCACGCTGTAACAGCGTGCGAAGAAGTCGAGGTACTCCCAGACACGCAGGTCGTCGTAGACCCCGTAGAAGTCGGGCATGTAGCCGATGAGGCGACGGACCCCGACAGGGTCGGCGGTCACGTCGATCCCGCACACCAGTGCGTCACCGGCCGTCGGCGCCAGCAGGGTGGCCAGCATCCGCATCGTCGTCGTCTTGCCCGCCCCGTTGGGACCGACCAGACCGTAGATCTCTCCCGGACCGACCACCAGGTCGATGCCGGCCACGGCCAACTCCCCGTCGTAGCGCTTCACCAGGCCCCTTGTCTCGATGATCGCGGTCATCGGGCCACCACTCCCGTCACTCGCGCTCCGACGAAGACCGGGAACTGGCCCGCCGCTGGCGGAACGCCGGAGCCGGTGATCTTGAGCTGGAGTCGCCCCGAAGAGTCGAGCACGCGGGTCGGGTCGCTCACCTCGAACCGGCTGCCCAGTGACAGGTCGCCCAGGTCGACCCACTCGGCGGCGACCATGTCGTACACCGCGACCCGAAAACCGTCGACCAGGAAGGCGCCCACGTTCTCCTGATCGTAGAAAACCGTGGCGGCGTCACTCGCGGCGATGACGGTGATCGCGCTGGGCATCAGCCCGGTGGCCTCGAGCGGCAGCCCGATGCGGAAGGTGACCTCCCCATTTCCCAGGGTGACTGAGCCCGGAGCCGTCTGCGATGCCTCTCCATCGGTCGCCAGCACCTCGGTGCTCAGCTCCGAGGGGCTGATCGTCACGGGCCCCGGTCCGAGGGTTGCATGACCGGAGATCACCTCCACCGACTGGGCGTAGCGCTGGATCTCCTGGCCGTCGAGCTCGACATCGAGGGCTGACGTGCCCGCCTGCCAGCCGATGAGGAACGGCCCGCGATCGATCCCACCCGCACCGCCCCCCTTCGTGCCGGGGAAGCCGCCCGAGGAGCCAATCAGCGCGTCAATCACCTGGCTGCGAACCGCGATCTGTCGCTGGGAAAGCGAGGTCGGGTCGGAGCCCGAGATGCCGTACACCTGCTGGGATGCGGACGGGCCCAAGGTGTTGCGGAGCGGCAAGTGGAAGGTCTTGGATTCGCCCGGCGCGAGCGTGCCGATCATCACGCCGCCGCTGCCAGAGATGACCGCGACGTCCTCCATCGGCCGGGTCCCCTCGTTGGTGACGCGACCCTGCAGGTCCGTGGTGGTCACCGACCAGGTGACGTGGAGTGAGGGCGTGTAGGGGATCACCGCCTCGGCCCGCACCGACTGCTGGGTGCCGACCTTGACCTCCAGGCCGCGCAGGTGGGCCGGGTCGCCCTGCTCCATGGCGTAGTTGACTGTCTGGCCGCCAAAGGTGGGGTCGATGGTGTTGGCAGCCAGCGCCGAGATGAGCGCGTCGCCTCGAACGGTCAGGTCATAGGTCTCCTTGACGGGGCTGAAGATGCCGGCGTAGGTCGACACCGATGCCGCGGTGCCATCCGACGCGCTTCGCACCACCGAGATCTGGTTGACGATGATCTGGCTCCCCTTCATCGACAGGCCAATGCTGTAGGAGATCCCCGAGAAGACGAGCGCCAGGATCGGCGCCACCACCCAGGCCAGCTCGCGGCGATCGAGCCGGCGCAGGACCAGGTAGCTCAATGGGCCGATGAGTAGGATGTAGCCGGCGATGATCGCCAGCAGGAGCTCCGCGGACGGCACCGCCAGGGATGGCAGATTGGCGAGCGCCGTGGTCATGACGTTCGCGACTTCGTCGTCGACCGGACCGATGGCGCCCCATTGCTCGAGGAGCCGTTCGTCGGGGATCAGCCGCGTCCAGAGTGCCGGCGCGCCCGTCCACGCTCGAAACGGCTCGGTGGCGAGGTCGATCCCCACGAAGCTGACCCGCCCGGCTCCCTGGGAGATCGTCGCAAACAGCGTCCGGCCCGCGGCGTCCCGCACCAGGGAGATGGCACCGTCGCGAAGATCGCCCACCGCAGCCGTCAGGGGATCGGCTCCGGCGGGCTGGCTCGTGCCGGCCCAGGCGGCCAGGGTCGCTGCGCTGCTGCCGTCGCTGGACGCCAGGCGCTCGAGGGGCAGCAGGGGACCGAACGCGGCAGTGCGCGCCTGCCAGTCCGGGCCGCCCAGCACGACGAGCTGCCCGCCGGCAGCCACCCAGCGCTCGAGCGAGCGCTGCTGGGCCTCGGTCAGGGAGCTCGAGTCGGCGGCCCATACGATCGTCTCGATGCCACGCAGCGGCTCGGGCCGCTCCGGCAGGTCGGCGGCCGCGAGGGGGATCGGCTCCGGGAAGCCACCGGGGCGCGCCACCAGCTGTGGCCGGACGTTGCCGCCTCCGTCGCCGACGATGGCCACATTGGCGCTGGTGCGCTCCAGGACGCGGGCTTCCGCACTCGCCGTTGCCAACGACTCGCCCTCGCCGGACTCGAAGCGCAGCGCGATGGTGCGCACGAACGGGGCGGGCCGCAGGTAGAGGCTGACGATCTTGTGCGCGCCGGCGGGGAGCTCCACGAAGCGCCGCACCGTCCCGTCTTCGCTGTCCCCGGCGAGGTACCCGGTGACCGGCGAGCCTCCGTTGGTGAGCGTGGCCGCAATGGCGATCCAGCCGTTGGTCTCGAAGCGGCCGCCGACCAGGGCGCGGGCCTCCAGCGTGATCGCGTCGGCGGCGCCGACCGGAGCCGCGATCCAGGGCAGCATCGCCCCGGCCAGGAGCGCGGCGGCAGCGAGGCGAGCCAGGCGGCCGGTTCGGTGCGTCATCGGACCTCGCGAGCAGTGGGCTGAGTGGTCTGGACTGTAGACGCCGCGCACTGTCCGCCGGTTTCAGCCTGGGCTGGCGTGAGTCTAGCCGCGGCATCGGTACACTCCGCGAATGCCCACCCTCCGCCCGTTTCGCGGGCTCGGCTACGCGTTGGACCGCTACGCAAGCCCATCCCCGCCCGGGATGCGAATCGCGGACCTGACGGACGTTGTCTGCCCGCCCTACGACGTCATCGGGCCGGCGGAGCAGGCCGAGCTGCTGGAGCGCAGCGAGCACAACGCCGTCCGGCTGGAGCTCTCCGCAGAGCCGGATCCGCACGCGGCGGCGGCCGCGGCGCTGCGGGCGTGGC